>NZ_JAKUWG010000002.1:0-249422 GCF_026782285.1 Streptococcus oralis | reverse complement strand
GGTACAGCAGGAGACCAACCAGCACCGACAGTTGAAAAACCAGAGTACAAATTGAACTTAAGTCTACTCGCTGATACTAAGACTCCAGAAGTTAAACATGATGATCAGAAGGAGCTTCCGGCAACAGGTGAAAGCAAAGCTGACACAGCTCTCTTCCTAGCAGGCGTAAGTTTAGCTCTATCTGCTCTATTTATCGCAAAAGGGAAAAAGGAATAGCTTCTGATTACCTTTGCTTTTGACAAATTTTAGCATCAAGAGAAAGTGAAAAGACAGCTCCATAACCTCTATAATAGTTAGAGAAACTATTAAAAGAGTTATGGTGCTGTTGGGATAAACTATTGAGCTATAAAGAATAAAAATCCTGAGAAGTAAAATTCTCAGGATTTTGCTTATTGTTGCGGTTGACTTGGTTGGTTTTGCTCAGCAGGTGTAGTTCCTGATTGTTGAGGAATCGTCTGCGTTTGACTTGTGCTTGGAGAAGTTGCGCTTGACTGAGAAGTCGAACTCTCAGATGTTGAGCTAGAACTTTCAGAAGTCGAACTTTGTTGTGTAGATGATGAAGGGGTCCACGTATTGCGTGCTCCATTCTTAAAGACAAATTCTCCGCTTCTGTAAAGGCCTTCAGGCATGGTCCAATCCCCTGGATGGTCATCTGTTGAGAGGTAGGTCATCATCGAACGATAGACCTTAGCTGCAACGTAGAAACCATCACCAACGATAGGAGTAAGTCGGTTAGAGTAACCGGTCCAGACAGCCATTGAATATTTACGAGTATAGCCGACAAACATTTCGTCTGGAGCTACATAACCAGAGTTTTTAATGTATTTCTCGATTTCATCATCTGTATAGTTTGATGTACCAGTCTTACCAGCTTGTGGTAACCATGATAGGTAGGCTCCACGTCCTGTCCCGTAGGTTAGGACAGTTTTCATCATCTCTGTCATCATATAGGCGGTTGTTTCTTTCATAGCGCGTGTTCCTGAATCAGAAAACTCTTTTGAACTACCATCACTAAAGATGATTTTGTTGATGTACATTGGCTTATGGTAAATACCGCCATTGGCAAAGGCAGCATAGGCTGCGGCCATTTTTTCACTGCTTGCCCCATACTTTTTGTTAGATTCGGTTGTGTTACTTGAAATCGCGTTGGCATAGTGCATATCTGGGTAGTCAATACCGAGTCCATTTAGGAAGGTCTTGGCTCTATCCAAACCGACTTTATTCAAAGTTTCTACAGCTGTAACGTTCCGTGATTGTTGAAGAGCGTACTGTAACGTGATGTTTCCAAAGTAACTCTTATCCCAGTTGTAGACAGGGGTGTTGGTCCCAGGATAGTTATAAGGTACGTCATGAACGATAGAAGCAGTTGAGTCGTAGATGTCATACTCCAAGGCTGGCGCGTAATCTGTGATGGGTTTCATGGTTGAACCCCAGTCACGGTTGGTTTCAACAGCTTGGTTCATACCGAAGGAAACATTGCTTGATTGATGGCGTGCACCTAGCTGGGCAATCACCTTTCCGTTTGTGACATCAACGATGGTAGAAGCTACTTGCAACTCATCATCTGGATAATTAACGTATTCGTCGGTATTGTAGATATCCCAGAGACGTTGTTGAACGGCTGGATCAACATTGGTATAAACTTCCATTCCTGTTGTCAAAAGGTTGTAACCAGTTTCCTGTTCGACTTGGTCGATTACTTCTTTGAGATAATTATCCATATAGGCTGGATAGTTGTTTCCAGAACGGAGGCTCTGCAGTCCATCTGTAATGGGAGTGTTAATGGCTTTTTCGTATTGTTCAGCAGAAATGTAGCCTTGTCCTTTCATCTCGGAGAGAACCAGATCTCGGCGTTCTTGTGCCGCTTCTGGATGAGAGTAGGGATCATACTGATTTGGAGCCTGGGGCATTCCAGCTAGGAGAGCCAACTGAGGCAAACTTAAATCTTTGAGATCTTTATCGTAGTAATTTTGAGCAGCTGTCTGCATTCCATAATTACCGTTTGACATGTAGACCTTATTGATGTAGTAAGTTAGAATCTCTTGTTTGGTCGCTTTTTGTTCTAGCTGAAAGGCTAACCAGGCTTCCTGTGCCTTACGAGAAAGGGTTTGATCAGAAGTTGACGTAGAGAAATAGGTCAGTTTAATCAACTGCTGTGTCAAGGTAGAACCACCCTGAAGACCACCCCCACCACGGAGGTTTCGTAAGGAAGCGCCTAGGATACGAATTGTATCTACTCCTCGGTGACTGAAGAAACGATGATCTTCAATAGAGACAATTGCATTGACCAGCTCCGTAGGGATTTCATTAGCCTGTGCATTGACACGGCGCTCAGAACCCAGATCAGCGATAAGTTCATTTTTGCTGTCATAGATCTTACTAGACGTTGTAGCGACTAGTTTGCTTTCGGATAGAGCCGGAGCCTTGCTTACATAGTAGAGAAAAAGGCCTCCACCTACCATAATAGCTGCGATAAATACAGTCAAGAGGCAGATACTGACATACTTAACTATTCGCAGGAAAGTTTGTTTGTTCATCTTATTTTACCACCTAGTAAATGTTCTTTGATAACTTCGAGATAGGGAATCTGTGGAAAGGCACCAGGCTCAATCCTATATCCATTTTCTCGAATATATCCAAGTGGCATTGACTTTTGTCCCATATCTTGATGATAGAAACGAATCAAATCAATGGCCGGCAATAAGTAGGTTTCTTGCTGAGAAGAAAAGTGAAGGAGGACAAAGCAGATTCCTTGCTGGGCAAGAACTTGTTCCATATGCTGGATCTGATGGAGATGAAAATTCTTCATCGGAATCGCATGTTTTTGCCTGGTTTCCTTTGCTTCAAAGTCGATGTAGTATCCATCATAAACTCCTGAATAGTCAGTCGTTGAGGCCTGTCTAAAGTAGGCTTCAACGATCTTGGCTCGACTTCGTTGGGGATAGTCGACACGTACGATTTGGATGGGAGTCGGTTTCTTGTGAATAACTGCTAACCCATGTGACAAATAGTAGTCGTTCGTAGCGTTGATCATCTTTTCAAAAGACATTCCCCGATTTGCGAAATTTTTAGTTTGTGACGGGGGGGCTTGTCTCTTCTGTGATGAAAGTTTATGTGGATAGTTGACCATAATTCTCCTTATTGGTACAATAACATCACTCTATTATATCATAAATTTACAAAGAAAGGGTTAAAAATGACAACAGCCTTGATTTTAGGCTATTCAGCCTTCGACCTTGGTCTCTTTAATGACAAAGATATTCGCGTTGATATTATCAAAACAGCCATTCGGAGAGACCTAGAACGTCTAGCAGAAGAAGGGGTGACCTGGCTTGTCTTTACAGGGACTCTGGGCTTTGAGTACTGGGTGCTTCAAGTGGCACAGGA
Organism: Streptococcus oralis; assembly: GCF_026782285.1. Classification (GTDB taxonomy): domain Bacteria; phylum Bacillota; class Bacilli; order Lactobacillales; family Streptococcaceae; genus Streptococcus; species Streptococcus oralis_CG. The sequence continues at coordinate 246,035 of NZ_JAKUWG010000002.1, read as the reverse complement.
TATGAAAGCAGACTATGGATTTCAGCTGGCGACCATTTTCGATTTTGAAACCCATGGTAGTAACTGGAATGAAGCCAATCAAATCAAACTCAGTGAGTTTAAGCAGGTTGACTTTGTCAAATATGCCTATCCACAATATGAGCACAAGGGGCAACTACGTGATTATCAGAAATTTCTGCTGGAAAATACAGATACTTGTTACCTTTTTTACGACGAAGAAAAGGAAACCAAGTTACAGTATTTTTACCAGATGATGAAGAATCAAGAAGGCTATGTTACAAAAAGATTAACATTTGAGGATCTGAACGAAATAGTGGAAAATTTTTCCGAAAAGTGAGGCTTTGACCTTGATTTTTGTTTGTCTTTTTTTATATAATAAGAATAGCAATCAAGAATGGAGAGAGAAATGGCAAGTATTATTTTTTCAGCAAAAGATATTTTTGAACAAGAGTTTGGACGTGAAGTTCGCGGATATAGTAAAGCAGAGGTAGACGAGTTCCTAGATGATGTGATCAAGGATTATGAGACTTACGCAGCTTTGGTCAAATCTCTTCGTCAGGAGATTGCTGATTTGAAGGAGGAATTGTCTAACAAGCCACAGGCAAGTTCTACTCAACAAAGTTCTATCGAAGTAACAAGTTCTACTCCAATGACAAATTTTGATATTTTGAAACGATTGAATCGACTTGAAAAAGAAGTATTCGGTAAGCAAATTGTAGACAATTCTGAGTTATAATTAGGTGTCTATTAGATGCAATTTTTGGATAATCGCGTGAAGAGAATCCCTTTTCATGAGGAAAGTCCATGCTAGCACAGGCTGTGATGCCTGTAGTGTTTGTGCTAGGCGAATCCATAAGCCTAGGGACGAGAGATCGTTACGGCAGTCGAAATGGCTAAGTCTTTGGATAAGTCAGAGTAGGCTTGAAAGTGCCACAGTGACGGAGTCTTTCTGGAAACGGAGAGAGTGGAACGCGGTAAACCCCTCAAGCTAGCAACCCAAATTTTGGTCGGGGCATGGAGTGCACGGAAACGAACGTAGTACTCTGACTGCTATCAGCTATAGGCTGCTAGCGGTAGACAGATGATTATCGAAGGAAGTGGTCCTAGTCACTTCTGGAACAAAACATGGCTTATAGAAAATTGCATATAGGTTGGGGCTGAGAAATCTTTCTCAACCTCATTTTTTAAAGTGAACAAGAGAAAGGTCTTGCAAGACTGTAAAATGAAAAAAGAATTTAATTTAATCGCAACTGCTGCAGCGGGTCTTGAAGCCGTTGTGGGTCGTGAGGTGCGAGAGTTAGGCTATGATTGCCAGGTTGAAAATGGCCGTGTCCGTTTTCAAGGAGATGTGAAGGCAATCATCGAGACCAATCTGTGGCTTCGCGCAGCTGACCGTATCAAGATTGTAGTTGGAAGCTTTCCGGCTAAGACCTTTGAAGAGCTTTTTCAAGGCGTTTTTGCTCTGGATTGGGAAAACTATCTCCCGCTTGGGGCGCGTTTTCCGATTTCCAAGGCCAAATGTGTAAAGTCAAAACTTCATAACGAGCCTAGTGTTCAGGCGATTTCCAAGAAGGCTGTTGTGAAGAAATTACAAAAACACTATGCCCGCCCAGAAGGTGTTCCCTTGATGGAAACTGGTCCCGAATTTAAGATTGAGGTGTCCATCCTTAAGGATGTAGCAACTGTCATGATTGACACGACAGGTTCTAGCCTCTTTAAACGTGGTTATCGTACGGAAAAGGGTGGAGCGCCTATCAAGGAAAACATGGCAGCGGCGATTTTACAACTCTCTAACTGGTATCCAGACAAGCCTTTAATTGATCCGACCTGTGGTTCAGGAACTTTCTGTATTGAGGCGGCTATGATGGCTAGAAAGATGGCTCCTGGCCTCCGCCGTTCCTTTGCTTTTGAAGAATGGAACTGGGTTAGCGATCGGTTAATTCAAGAAGTGCGTACGGATGCTGCCAAGAAAATTGACCGTGAACTGGAACTGGATATCATGGGCTGTGATATAGACGCTCGTATGGTGGAAATTGCCAAGGCCAATGCTCAAGCAGCTGGTGTAGCTGGAGACATCACTTTTAAGCAAATGCGGGTACAAGACTTGCGCACAGACAAAATAAATGGCGTTATCATTTCCAATCCGCCATATGGTGAACGTTTGTCGGATGATGCAGGAGTTACCAAGCTCTATGCTGAGATGGGACAAGTCTTTGCACCACTGAAAACCTGGAGTAAGTTTATCCTGACGAGTGACGAAGCTTTTGAAAGCAAGTACGGAAGTCCAGCTGATAAAAAACGCAAACTGTATAACGGAACCTTAAAAGTGGATTTGTATCAATACTTTGGTCAGCGTGTGAAGCGCCAAGAGGTAAAGTAGAAAGGAAGACAGATGAGTAAAAAAAGACACAATCGTCATAAAAAAGAGCATCAAGAGTCCAAATTTGATTTTGACGAGGCGAAAGATCTGACAGTTGGTCAAGTCATCCGTAAAAATGAAGAAGTTGAAGCTGGAGTATTGCCTGAGGACAATATCTTGGATAAATACATCAAACAGCACCGCGAGGAAATCGAAGCCGACAAGTTTGAAACACGTCAATTTAAAAAAGAAGAACTGCAGGAAGCTCAGGCTCAAGAAGAATTGACGACACAGGAAGTCTCAGAAATCACTGAAGAGTCGGCCCCAATCATAGAGGAACCCGAGACAGTTTCAGAAGAAACGGTGTCAGACTCAGTGGAATCTACAAGCTCGGATGTGGTTTTGCCTCCTTTGGGAGAGGAAAATCAAGACTTGGAACCGCTTGTGTTGGAAAAGCAAACGCCAGCAGAGGTTACTGATGAGAAAGAAGAGGAAGGGACGACTCTACTTTCACGTTCAGCTCAGGCAGAATCAGAAACAATTTCTAATTCTAAAAAGAAGCGCGTGTTTGTTATCGGTTCAGCCTTGGCAGCAGCCCTTATCTTGGCAGGTAGTTACTATATCTATCGTCAAGTAAATCGCTCCAACCAAGCCATCCAGTCTTCCCAGTCTTCTTCTAGTAATCAAGAAACACAAACAGCCCTACAAGAGTTTAATGCCCTCTACGATGCTTTTTATACAGATGCTAATAAAACGGCTTTGAAAAATAGTCAGTTTGACAAGTTGGACCGACTCAAGGCTCAACTAGATAAACTCGAAGGTAGCCGAGAGCACACTCTGGCCAAGTCTAAGTATGATAGTTTAGAAGCTCAAATCAAGGCTGTGCAAGAAGTGAATAATCAGTTTGAAACTCCAGCAATTACCGACGGTGTCTTGGATACCAATGCAAAGGTCAAGGCAGATGCTAAATTTACAGAAATTAAAACAGGAAATACAGAGCTAGATAAACTGTTAGATAAGGCCATTAGCCTTGGTAAGAGCCAGCAAACAAGCGCCTCTAGTTCAAGTTCAAGTAGCAATAGCCAAGAAAGTTCAAGTACAACGACTGATAGCAGTACGAGCAGTTCGTCTGCTTCATCAAGTTCAGCACCTGCCAGCAGACCAGAAAGTGGAGGTTTGTCTAGCGATGGTGTCAATCTTCAAAGAAGTGCTAGTCGTGTACCGTACAACCAATCAGCTGTAGAGGATAGCAACAACCCTGCTTGGACATTTGCAGATGGTGTCCTTGAACAAATCTTAGCAACATCGCGTGCTCGTGGCTATATCACTGGCAATCAATATATCCTAGAACGGGTCAATATCGTAAACGGAAACGGTTATTACAATCTCTACAAACCAGATGGAACCTACCTCTTTACCCTCAACTGTAAGACTGGATACTTTGTCGGTAATGGAGCTGGTCATGCAGATGACTTGGATTACTAGGAGTCCGTTACAAAATTCTTTCCTTTCATAGGTAAAAATGATAAAATAAAACATATTAAACAAGAGGAGTGTCACATGACAAAAGCTAACTTTGGTGTCGTTGGTATGGCCGTAATGGGTCGTAACCTTGCCCTAAATATCGAATCTCGTGGCTATACAGTTGCCATTTACAACCGTAGTAAAGAAAAAACAGAAGACGTGATTGCTTGCCATCCAGAAAAGAACTTTGTACCTAGTTACGATGTAGAGTCTTTCGTTCAATCTATCGAAAAACCTCGTCGTATCATGCTCATGGTTCAAGCTGGACCTGGTACAGATGCAACTATCCAAGCCCTTCTTCCACACCTTGACAAGGGTGATATCTTGATCGACGGAGGAAACACTTTCTACAAAGATACCATCCGTCGTAATGAAGAATTGGCAAACTCTGGTATCAACTTTATCGGTACAGGGGTTTCTGGTGGTGAAAAAGGTGCCCTTGAAGGTCCTTCTATCATGCCTGGTGGACAAAAAGAAGCTTACGAATTGGTTGCTGATGTTCTTGAAGAAATCTCAGCTAAAGCACCAGAAGATGGCAAACCATGTGTGACTTACATCGGTCCTGATGGAGCTGGTCACTATGTGAAGATGGTCCACAACGGTATCGAGTATGGTGACATGCAATTGATCGCAGAAAGCTACGACCTCATGCAACACTTGCTCGGCCTTTCTGCAGAGGACATGGCCGAAATCTTTACTGAGTGGAACAAGGGTGAATTGGACAGCTACTTGATCCAAATCACAGCTGATATCTTGAGCCGTAAAGACGATGAAGGTCAGGATGGACCAATCGTAGACTACATCCTCGATGCTGCAGGTAACAAGGGAACTGGTAAATGGACTAGTCAATCAGCACTTGACCTTGGTGTACCATTGTCACTGATCACTGAGTCAGTATTTGCTCGCTATATCTCAACTTACAAAGAAGAGCGTGTACATGCCAGCAAGGTTCTTCCAAAGCCAGCTACCTTCAAATTTGAAGGAGACAAGGCTGAGTTGATCGAAAAGATCCGTCAAGCGCTTTACTTCTCAAAAATTATCTCATACGCACAAGGTTTTGCTCAATTGCGTGTGGCTTCTAAAGAAAACAACTGGAACTTGCCATTTGCGGACATCGCATCTATCTGGCGCGATGGCTGTATCATCCGTTCACGTTTCTTGCAAAAGATCACAGATGCTTACAACCGTGATGCAGATCTTGCTAACCTTCTCTTGGATGAGTACTTCTTGGATGTCACTGCCAAGTACCAACAAGCAGTGCGTGATATCGTAGCTCTTGCGGTTCAAGCTGGTGTACCAGTACCAACTTTCTCAGCAGCTATTACTTACTTTGATAGCTACCGTTCAGCAGACCTTCCAGCTAACTTGATCCAAGCGCAACGTGACTACTTTGGTGCTCACACTTACCAACGTAAAGACAAAGAGGGAACATTCCACTACTCTTGGTATGACGAAAAATAAGTAGGTCTACCATGGGGAAACGGATTTTATTACTTGAGAAAGAACGAAATCTCGCTCATTTTCTCAGTCTGGAACTCCAAAAAGAGCAATACCGTGTTGATCTTGTAGAGGAGGGGCAAAAAGCCCTCTCCATGGCTCTCCAGACAGATTATGACTTGATTTTACTGAATGCTCGTCTGGGGGATATGACGGCCCAGAATTTTGCAGAGAGGCTGAGTCGGACAAAACCAGCCTCAGTGATCATGGTCTTGGACCATCGCGAAGAATTGCAAGACCAGATTGAGACAATCCAGCGCTTCGCCGTTTCTTACATCTATAAGCCAGTGATTATTGATCAGCTGGTGGCTCGTATTTCAGCGATTTTCCGAGGTCGGGACTTTATCGACCAACACTGTAGTCAGATGAAGGTCCCAACGTCTTGCCGCAATTTGCGTATGGATGTAGAACATCATACCGTTTATCGTGGCGAGGAGATGATTGCTCTGACGCGCCGTGAGTATGACCTTTTGGCTACTCTCATGGGAAGCAAGAAGGTCTTGACTCGTGAGCAGTTGTTGGAAAGTGTTTGGAAGTACGAAAGTGCGACAGAGACCAATATCGTGGATGTTTATATCCGTTATCTACGTAGCAAGCTTGACGTAAAAGGTCAAAAAAGCTACATTAAAACCGTGCGTGGTGTTGGCTACACCATGCAAGAATAGAAAGGCAGTTGCAGTTGTGTAACTGCTTTTTTTGAGGAATTCCTATATATTGACATACAGTCGGGCCTTTGCTACAATCGTTTCAGGAGGATACAAGGAATGAAAGTATTGAAAAAAATCATGCAAGTTGGATTAGCAGTGTTTTTTCTTGGTCTTTTAGCGACAAATACAGTATTGGCGGATACCACAGGTGGGCAGTTTGTTGATAAGGACAATAGAAAATACTATATAAAAGATGACCATAAAGCGATCTATTGGCATAAAATAGACGGTAAAATGTACTATTTTGATGATGATGGAGAAATGGTAGTCGGCTGGCAATACTTAGAAATTCCTGGGACGGGTTATCGTGATGATTTATTTGATAATCGTCCAGTTTTCGAAATTGGCCTTCAATATAAATGGTACTACTTTGATCAAGATGGGGTATTACAAGAATTTGTTGGCTGGCAACAATTAGAGGTTAAAGATTCATTAACTGTTGGTAAAAAATATGGTGAAGGCTTTGAAGGTCCAGAAGTTCTTAAATTAGCAAATTATTACTTTAATGAAGATCATTCTTTAAAAACAGGTTGGCTCTACGATCAATCTAACTGGTACTATCTAGCAAAAACAGGTCATTCAGGGAAAGACTACCTTGGTGGTGAAAGACGTGCGGGTTGGATAAACGATGATTCGACTTGGTATTACCTAGATCCAACAACTGGTATTATGCAAACTGGTTGGCAATATCTAGGTAATAAGTGGTACTACCTCCGCTCATCGGGAGCTATGGCAACTAGTTGGATTAAAGATGGTTCGACTTGGTATTATCTAGATGCTAAAAATGGAGATATGAAGACAGGCTGGGCTTATGTCGGTAACAAGTGGTACTATCTCCGTCCATCAGGAGCTATGGCGACTGGCTGGTATCAGGAAGGTTCGACTTGGTACTACTTACATGCAAGTAATGGAGATATGAAGACAGGCTGGTTCCAGGTCAATGGCAAATGGTACTACGCTTACAGCTCAGGTGCCTTAGTAGTGAATACCACTGTAGATGGCTATACGGTCAACTATAATGGCGAATGGGTCCAATAATGAAAGAGGCGATTGTGAAGGAAACAATCGCTTTTTTTGTGAAAATATAATAAAATAGATAGGAGAAAATACTACTGTATGAAAAGTAAGACGGTCTTTTCGTCTGGTTAAAGGAAAACATGACAAAAAAAGTTGGTGTCGGTCAGGCACATAGTAAGATCATTTTAATAGGGGAGCATGCAGTCGTATACGGCTATCCAGCCATTTCCCTGCCTCTCTTAGAGGTAGAGGTGACTTGTAAGGTGGTTCCTGCTGAAAGTCCATGGCGTCTTTATGAGGAGGATACCTTGTCTATGGCGGTGTATGCCTCGTTAGAATATTTAGAGATTAAAGAGGCCTGTATTCGTTGTCAGATTGACTCAGCTATTCCTGAAAAACGAGGGATGGGTTCGTCTGCGGCTATCAGCATAGCGGCCATTCGTGCGGTTTTTGACTACTATCAAGCCGACCTGCCTCATCATGTATTGGAAATCTTGGTCAATCGAGCTGAGATGATTGCCCATATGAATCCGAGTGGTTTGGATGCCAAGACCTGTCTCAGTGACCAACCTATTCGCTTTATTAAAAACGTTGGATTTACAGAGCTTAAGATGAACCTATCCGCTTATTTGGTCATTGCCGATACGGGCGTGTATGGTCACACTCGTGAAGCCATCCAAGTGGTTCAAAGCAAGGGGAAGGATGCCCTACCGTTTTTGCATGCCTTAGGAGAATTGACCCAGCAGGCAGAAGAGGCAATTAGACGAAAAGATGCTGAGGGACTGGGACAAATCCTCAGTCAAGCGCATTTACATTTAAAAGAAATTGGTGTCAGCAGTCCTGAGGCAGACTCTCTGGTTGAAACGGCTCTTAGCCATGGTGCTCTAGGTGCCAAGATGAGTGGTGGTGGGTTAGGAGGCTGTATTATCGCCTTGGTAGCCAATCTGGATCAAGCACAAGAACTAGCAAAACGATTAGAAGAGAAAGGAGCTGTTCAGACATGGATCGAAAGCCTGTAACAGTACGTTCCTACGCAAATATTGCCATTATCAAATATTGGGGAAAGAAAAAAGAAAAAGAGATGGTGCCTGCTACTAGCAGTATCTCTCTGACTTTGGAAAACATGTATACAGAGACGACCTTGTCGCCTTTACCGACGGATGCGACTGCTGATGTCTTTTATATCAATGGTCAGCTCCAAAATGAGGCTGAGCATGTCAAAATGAGCAAAATCATTGACCGTTACCGCCCAGAAGGTGAGGGCTTTGTCCGTATTGACACTCAAAACAATATGCCTACAGCAGCGGGCTTGTCCTCTAGTTCTAGTGGTTTGTCCGCCTTGGTCAAGGCTTGCAATGCTTATTTCCAGCTTGGTTTGAATCGGAGCAAGTTGGCACAGGAGGCTAAGTTTGCCTCAGGTTCTTCCTCTCGCAGTTTTTATGGACCGCTAGGTGCCTGGGATAAGGATAGTGGGGAAATCTACCCTGTAGAGACAGACTTGAAACTAGCTATGATTATGTTGGTGCTAGAGGACAAGAAAAAACCAATCTCTAGCCGTGATGGGATGAAACTCTGTGTGGAAACCTCGACGACCTTTGATGACTGGGTGCGCCAGTCTGAGAAAGACTATCAAGATATGCTGGTTTATCTCAAAGAGAATGACTTTGCCAAGGTTGGGGAATTAACGGAGAGAAATGCCCTAGCCATGCACGCTACGACGAAAACAGCATCGCCAGCCTTTTCTTATCTAACAGATGCGACTTATGAAGCGATGGACTTTGTCCGCCAACTTCGTGAGCAAGGCGAGGCTTGCTACTTTACCATGGATGCCGGTCCCAATGTCAAGGTCCTCTGTCAGGAGAAAGACTTGGAGCATTTGTCAGAAATCTTTGGTCAACGTTATCGCTTGATTGTGTCAAAAACAAAGGATTTGAGCCAAGATGATTGCTGTTAAAACTTGCGGAAAACTCTATTGGGCAGGTGAATATGCTATTCTAGAGCCAGGACAGCTGGCCTTGATAAAGGCGATACCTATCTATATGAGGGGAGAGATTGCCTTTTCTGATAGCTACCGTATCTATTCAGATCTGTTTGATTTCGCAGTGGACTTGACGCCAAATCCTGACTACAGCTTGATTCAAGAAACGATTACTTTGATGGGGGACTTCCTCGCTGATCGTGGGCAGACCTTACGACCTTTTTCCTTGGAAATCCTTGGAAAAATGGAACGGGAAGGCAAAAAGTTTGGTCTGGGTTCTAGTGGTAGCATCGTTGTCTTGGTGATCAAGGCCCTACTGGCTCTATATGATATTACGGTTGATGCGGAACTCTTGTTCAAGCTAGCCAGTGCCGTCTTACTCAAGCGAGGTGACAATGGTTCTATGGGAGATCTTGCCTGTATTGTGGCAGAAGATTTGGTTCTCTACCAGTCATTTGATCGCCAAAAGGTGGCTGCTTGGTTGGAAGAAGAAAGCTTGGCGACAGTTTTGGAGCGTGACTGGGGCTTTTCTATCTCACAAGTAAAACCAGCCCTAGAATGTGATTTCCTAGTGGGATGGACCAAGGAAGTAGCTGTGTCTAGTAATATGGTCCAGCAAATAAAGCAAAACATCAATCAGAATTTTTTAAGTTCCTCAAAAGCAACGGTATCTGCTTTGCTAGAAGCCCTGGAGCATGGGAATGCAGAAAAAATTATCGAGCAGCTGGAAACAGCCAGTCAGCTTTTAGAAGGCTTGAGTTTAGATATTTATACGCCTTCGCTCAGACAGCTAAAAGAAGCCAGCCAAGGTTTGCAAGCCGTTGCCAAAAGCAGTGGAGCTGGTGGTGGTGACTGTGGGATTGCCTTGAGTTTTGATGTGCAATCAACTGAAACCTTAAAAAATCGCTGGGCCAATCTGGGGATTGAGCTCTTATACCAAGAAAGGATAGGACATGACGACAAATCGTAAGGATGAGCATATCCGCTATGCCCTTGAGCAGAAAAGTTCCTATAATAGCTTTGATGAGGTGGAGTTAATCCACTCTTCGCTACCGCTCTATGACTTAGATGAGATTGATTTGTCTACAGAATTTGCAGGTCGAAAGTGGGACTTTCCTTTTTATATCAATGCCATGACAGGTGGGAGCGAAAAAGGTAAAGAAATCAATCAAAAATTAGCTCAGGTTGCAGAAGCCTGTGGGATTTTATTTGTGACAGGTTCTTATAGTGCAGCCCTCAAGGATCCTACAGACGACACTTTTTCTGTCAAATCTAGCCATCCAAAGCTCCTCCTTGGAACCAATATTGGCTTGGACAAGCCTGTTGAACTAGGACTTCAGACAGTAGAAGCGATGAATCCTCTCCTCTTACAAGTACATGTCAACGTTATGCAGGAATTACTCATGCCTGAGGGAGAAAGGAAGTTCAGAAGCTGGCAATCGCATCTAGCAGATTATAGCAAACAAATCCCCGTTCCTATTGTCCTAAAGGAAGTGGGCTTTGGGATGGATGTGAAGACCATCGAGAGAGCCTATGAACTGGGCGTTCGAACCTTTGACCTGTCAGGTCGTGGTGGCACCAGCTTTGCCTATATTGAAAACCGTCGCAGTGGCCAACGTGACTACCTCAATCAATGGGGCCAGTCTACTATGCAAGCTCTTCTCAATGCCCAAGACTGGAAAGACAAGGTCGAGCTCTTGGTCAGTGGAGGGGTTCGGAACCCGCTTGATATGATTAAATGCTTGGTCTTTGGGGCCAAGGCTGTAGGACTGTCACGTACCGTTCTTGAGTTGGTTGAAACTTACACAGTCGAAGAAGTGATTGGTATTGTCCAAGGCTGGAAAGGAGATTTACGCTTGATCATGTGTGCCCTTAATTGTTCCACCATAGCGGATCTGCAGAACGTAGATTACATTCTTTATGGTAAATTAAAAGAAGCAAAAGATCAGAAATCATAACCACCCGTCTAACGGGTGGTTTGCACCAGGGCTATAAGCCCAAATTACCAGCCAGCGCCTAAAGACGCTGGCTTTCACGTTGTTCAAGCCTCATTGCTCTTGACTCGTCACTTGCCTCTTAAAGAGACTTTGGTACTACTTACCACTATCCCTAAAGGGATCCTCATATTCTTTTACACTTAATTTATCTAGTGCTATATAATGCTTTTCCTGCTCTTGAATATATTTCTTAATTGTGGCTTCATTAAGCTCTACTGTGCTCACATAATAACCTTCTGCCCAGAAATGCCGATTTCCAAACTTATACTTGAGGTTGGTGTGTTTATCAAACATCATGAGTGCACTTTTGCCTTTTAAATACCCCATAAAACTTGAAACACTTATCCTTGGTGGAATACTTACTAACATATGTACATGATCAGGCATTAAGTGACCCTCGATAATTTCAACACCTTTATAACTACATAAGCGGTGGAATATTTCTCCCAAACTACTTCGATATTGATTATAAATGATTTTTCGTCTATACTTAGGGGTGAACACAATGTGATATTTACACATCCACTTTGTGTGTGATAAACTATGTGTCTTTTGTGCCATATTTTGTCTCCTTTCGCTTTACAATTGGCTTGAACACCTTTATTGTATCGCGTTTGGAGTTTTTTTGTATAACCTTCGACGCGCACTCGCATAGCGGGTGGTTTATTTGTCTCGCACCTGACGGAGCGAGACGGACTAATAGTCACATAAATAAAGAGGTCGGGACAAGAATCCCGCCCTTTTTTGTAGTCTTTTGTCCAACGGTAGTGGGCTGAAAGAACCTAGCTTGTACGAGCGATTTCTGTCCAATCTCCTTTTTCCATCCTCAGACCGAGGTGACTTTTTTGAATTGTGATAAAATAGAAGGGAGAGGATGCATCTATGAAAAAATTTCAAATCTTTTTATTTATTGAGGCCTGTCTGTTGACGGGAGCTCTGATTTTGATGGTATCAGAGCATTTTTCGCGTTTTTTGCTGATTCTATTCCTCTTTTTGCTCTTGCTTCGTTATTATACAGGTAAAGAAGGCAACAACGTATTCCTCCTTGTGGCGACTATTCTTTTCTTTTTCATCGTCATGCTTAATCCCTTTGTGATTTTAGCTATCTTTGTGGCGGTGATCTACAGTCTCTTTCTTCTCTATCCGATGATGAATCAAGAAAGAGAGGAGACGGACTTGGTCTTTGAAGAGGTGGTGACGGTAAAAAATGAACGCAATCCTTGGTTTGGTAATCTCCATCATTTCTCTAGCCATCAGACCTGCCAGTTTGACGATATCAATCTCTTTCGCCTCATGGGCAAGGACACCATTCATTTGGAAAGAGTTATTCTAACTAATCATGACAATGTCATTATCCTTAGAAAGATGGTCGGAACGACTAGAATTATAGTACCTGTAGATGTGGAAATCAGCCTCAGTGTCAACTGCCTCTATGGAGATCTTACCTTCCTTCATCAACCTAAGAAATCCCTTCGCAATGAACACTATCATCAGGAAACCAGGGACTATCTAAAGAGTAACAAGAGCGTCAAAATTTTCCTAACTACTATGGTTGGCGATGTGGAGGTGGTCAGAGGATGAAAAAGCAATCGTATCTGTTAATCGGCCTGACTTCTTTCCTCTTTATCCTCTTTTTGGCCAATAGTCTACTTGATATTTTTGAACTGGATTGGTCCTATTTGCTACAGGATATCGAGAAAACAGAGAAACTCATCTTCTTGATCTTGGTCTTTAGCCTTTCCATGACCTTCTTTTTTGTCCTTTTTTGGCGCGTGATAGAAGAAGTCTCTCGCAGAAAAATGCAAGTCAATCTCAAGCGCTTGTTAGCAGGGAAAGAGGTAATTTCCTTTGCAGATCCAGACTTGGACGCCAGTTTTAAGTCCTTGTCTGGCAAGCTCAACCTCTTGACAGAAGCTGTTCAAAAAGCTGAAAATCAAAGCCTGGTCAAGGAAGAAGCAATCATCGAGAAAGAAAGAAAGCGGATTGCACGTGACTTACATGATACGGTTAGTCAGGAGTTGTTTGCGGCCCATATGATTTTATCAGGCGTCAGCCAGCAGGCTTTGAAGCTTGATAGAGAAAAGATGCAGACCCAGTTGCAAAGTGTCGCAGCTATTCTCGAAACAGCCCAGAAGGACTTGAGAGTCTTGCTCTTGCATTTGCGACCAGTTGAGTTGGAAGAGAAGAGTTTGGTTGAGGGGATTCAAATCCTTTTAAAAGAGCTTGAGGATAAGAGTGATCTCAAGGTCAGTCTCAAGCAAAATGTGTCTAAATTGCCTAAGAAAATCGAAGAACACATCTTCCGTATATTGCAGGAGTTGATCAGCAATACCCTTCGCCATGCCCAGGCATCTTGTTTAGATGTCTATCTCTATCAAACAGATGTTGAATTGCAACTAAAAGTGGTGGACAATGGGATTGGTTTCCAGTTGGGGAGCTTAGACGACTTGAGTTACGGACTGAGAAATATTAAGGATCGGGTCGAGGATATGGCAGGAACAGTTCAACTCTTGACAGCACCTAAGCAAGGACTGGCGGTTGATATCCGTATTCCCCTGCTAGACAAGGAATCATAAAGGAGTATAGATGAAAATTTTACTGGTAGATGACCATGAAATGGTCCGATTGGGCTTGAAAAGCTACTTTGACCTCCAAGACGATGTAGAAGTTGTAGGCGAGGCTGCCAATGGTGTTCAAGGGATTTCCCTAGCCTTGGAATTGCGCCCAGATGTCATTGTCATGGATATTGTCATGCCTGAAATGAATGGAATTGATGCAACCTTGGCTATCCTCAAAGAATGGCCTGAAGCCAAGATTTTGATTGTGACCTCTTACTTGGATAATGAAAAAATCATGCCAGTCTTGAATGCTGGTGCCAAAGGCTATATGCTCAAGACTTCTAGTGCAGACGAACTGCTTCATGCAGTTCGTAAGGTGGCTGCTGGCGAGTTAGCCATTGAACAAGAGGTCAGCAAGAAAGTCGAATACCATCGCAATCATATGGAGCTTCATGAGGAATTGACTGCGCGTGAACGTGATGTGCTTCAACTCATCGCCAAGGGTTATGAAAATCAGCGGATCGCTGATGAACTCTTTATCTCTCTCAAGACGGTCAAGACCCATGTGTCCAACATCCTTGCCAAACTTGAGGTCAGCGATCGCACCCAGGCAGCGGTCTACGCCTTTCAGCATCACTTGGTCGGGCAGGAGGACTTTTAGATGAGTCTTGCAGATTTACTTGAGGAGCTAGAAGCAGAAAAAGACCCTGAGAAAGCAGGCTCTATGGAAGCCTATATGCGTCATCAATTTCCCTTTCTAGGCATTGCAGGTCCTGAAAGAAATGCACTCTATAAAAAGTATTTTCCAGAAGCGAAAAAAACAAGAATTATCGATTGGGATTTTGTAGACACTTGCTGGGAAAAGGAGCCAAGAGAATACCAATATGTGGCTGCCAACTATTTGAAAGCTATGCAATCTTATCTAACGAAGGATGATTTGCCTAAGCTTGAGCATCTAGTCGTGACCAAGTCTTGGTGGGACACGGTAGATATTCTAGACAGAGTAGTAGGAAGTTTGGTAGCTGACTATCCGGAACTTGAAGAAGTGATTTTAAAATGGAGCCTATCAGACAATATCTGGCTGAGACGAGTCGCTATTGGCCACCAGTTGTTAAGAAAAGAGAAAACAAATGTCCAACTGATGGAAAAGATCCTGCTCAACAATCTGGACCAGACAGAATTTTTTATCAACAAAGCCATCGGCTGGGCTCTAAGAGACTACTCCAAGACCAATCCAGAATGGGTAGCAAGTTTTATCGAAAAAAATAAGGAAAGAATGGCTGAACTTAGTATCAAGGAAGCCAGCAAGTATCTCTAGCACTATTGAAAAGCGCATTCATTACTTGAAAAAAGTCACCCGTTTATGTTATAATAGACTGTATTTAAAAAATTTTAAGGAGAAATGACAGAATGTCTGTATCATTTGAAAACAAAGAAACAAACCGTGGAGTCTTGACTTTCACAATCTCTCAAGACCAAATCAAACCAGAAGTGGACCGTGTATTTAACTCAGTAAAGAAAACTCTTAACGTTCCTGGTTTCCGTAAAGGTCACCTTCCACGTCCTATCTTTGATAAAAAATTTGGTGAAGAAACACTTTACCAAGATGTGTTGAACGCTCTTTTGCCAAACGCTTATGAAGCAGCTGTAAAAGAAGCTGGTCTTGAAGTGGTTGCGCAACCAAAAATTGACGTCACTTCAATGGAAAAAGGTCAAGACTGGGTTATCACTGCTGAAGTCGTGACAAAACCTGAAGTAAAATTGGGCGACTACAAAAACCTTGAAGTATCAGTTGATGTAGAAAAAGAAGTAACTGACTCTGACGTTGAAGAGCGTATCGAACGCGAACGCAACAACTTGGCTGAATTGGTTATCAAAGAAGGTGCTGCTGAAAATGGCGACACTGTTGTGATTGACTTCGTTGGTTCTATCGATGGTGTTGAATTTGACGGTGGAAAAGGTGAAAACTTCTCACTTGGACTTGGATCAGGTCAATTCATCCCTGGTTTTGAAGACCAATTGGTAGGTCACTCAGCTGGCGAAACTGTTGATGTTGTCGTAACATTCCCAGAAGACTACCAAGCAGAAGACCTTGCAGGTAAAGAAGCTAAATTCGTGACAACTATTCACGAAGTAAAAGCAAAAGAAGTGCCAGCTCTTGACGATGAACTTGCAAAAGACATCGACGAAGAAGTGGAAACACTTGCTGAATTGAAAGAAAAATACCGCAAAGAATTGACTGCTGCTAAAGAAGAAGCATACAAAGATGCCCTTGAAGGTGCAGCAATCGATAAAGCTGTAGAAAACGCTGAGATCGTAGAACTTCCAGAAGAAATGATCCACGAGGAAGTTCACCGTTCAGTAAATGAATTCCTTGGGAACTTGCAACGTCAAGGTATCAATCCTGACATGTACTTCCAAATCACAGGAACTACTCAAGAAGACCTTCACAAACAATACGAAGCAGAAGCTGAGTCACGTACGAAGACTAACCTTGTTATCGAAGCAGTTGCGAAGGCTGAAGGATTTGACGCTACTGAAGAAGAAATCCAAAAAGAAATCGAACAATTGGCTGCAACTTACAACATGGAAGTGGCACAAGTTCAAAACTTGCTTTCAGCTGATATGTTGAAACACGATATCGCAATCAAAAAAGCTGTTGAATTGATCACAAGCACAGCAACAGTTAAATAATCTTAATAAATAAAAATCCCACCTGAATTGGTGGGTTTTCTTATGCGCTATTTTCCGAAAATCTCTTTGAGATCTGCATCTGTAATCCCAATCATAGCGGGAATGCTGGACCAGTTTTCCTCGGTGAGGATATAGGATAGAGGAGAATCCTCTTGATTTGTCGTTTCGATAGGGACTGGGCTGGTTTGGTCAGCTGAATCGACCAGATCCTGAAAGCGTTCAATCAGATAGGTCTTGCGAGCAGTCCCGATATGCTTGACTGCATAGTCAAAGGCCTGTAATTCACCAAGAAGGATAAGCTTGCTCTTGGCCCGTGTAATAGCTGTATAGATGAGATTGCGTTCCAGCATACGTCTACTAGCACTGGTGATGGGCAGGATGACAACGGGAAACTCACTCCCCTGCGACTTATGGATACTCATGGCATAGGCCAGGCGAATCTTGTACCATTCGTTACGTGGGTAGACGACCTCATTGCCGTCAAAATCAATGACAATCTCGTCTTGTTTAGACTCGGTGTATTTTCCAGGAATCAGGTCTGTGATGTAGCCTAGATCTCCGTTAAAGACATTAACTTCAGCGTCGTTGACTAGGTGAATGACCTTGTCTCCTGTTCGATAGTGACACTGAGTTGCTTCAAAGCTAACTTGCCCCTTTTGCTGAGGATTGAGCAGGTCTTGCATAAGTTGGTTGATGGCGTCAATACCAGCAGTTCCTCGATACATAGGCGCTAGCACCTGAATATCACGAGCCGGAATGCCACTTCTGAGGGCAGCACCGAGGATCTTCTCAATGGTTGCAGGGATATGGCTACTAGCGATTTCAAAGTAGGAGCGGTCAGCTTTTTTCTGGGTAAAGTCGGCTGGCAAGATGCCTTGTCGAATCTGACTTGCTAAGGTAACGATAGTTGATTCTTCACTCTGACGGTAAATCCGTTCCAAGCGAGTCTGCGGAATCAAGGATATCTGGAGCAGGTCAGCCAGTACCTGGCCAGGACTGACAGACGGTAGCTGGTCACTGTCTCCCACGATGAGAATTTTACTGTTAGAAGAGATGTTAGAGAAGAGTTGGTTGGCTAGCCAAGTATCTACCATGGAGAATTCATCCACGATAATAAAGTCGGCATCCAGATAATCTTCCAAATGGCTGGTATCATCGTCACCCGTCATTCCCAAATGGCGGTGAATGGTCGCGCTAGGTAAACCTGTCAATTCATTCATGCGCCGAGCCGCTCGACCAGTTGGAGCTGCTAGAAGGATAGGCAGGTTGCTTTTTTTCCTGAGGTCAAGTCCTTCTAAGAGGGCATAAACAGCGATAATCCCATTGATAACAGTCGTCTTACCCGTACCAGGTCCACCTGTTAGGATAAAGACCTTGTTCTGGATGGCGTCACAGATAGCCTGCTTTTGGATGCTATCATACTCAATACCCAGTTCTTCCTCAACACTAGCGATATGCTTTTGAATGGTTTCCAAATCCTGACTTTGTTTCTTTCCTTTTTCAAGAATACGAACCAAGTGACTGCGAATGCCTTCCTCAGCGAAAAAGAGGCTGTTATCAAAGATTTTGGTATCAATCTGCTGAACCTTGTCTTCTTCGATGAGGTAGGAGAGTTCTTGGGCAACTTGGCTGGGGTCCAATTCCACGGGTCGGGAAGACTCGAGGAGAGTCAGGGTCTGTTCCAACAAATCTCGGGCTTCCATGTAGGTATCGCCCGTATCCATACAGCCTTGAAAGAGACTGTGGACAAGGCCAGCACGAAAGCGCTCGGGAGCCTGACTTTCGATGCCTAGTTCCTCCGCTAGTTGGTCAGCAATGGTAAAACCCAAACCCTTGATATCCTCGACCAGCTGGTAGGGATAATTTTCGACAATATCGAGAGTTTCTTCCTTGTAAAAGTCTTGAATCTGAAAGGCTAGTTTATTGGGAATACCGTAGTTGGCAAGTTTTGCCAAGACCATCTCTGTCCCATAGTTGAGACGGAGGGTAGAGACGAAAGCCTCACGGTTTTGGGCAGAGAGTCCTGAGATGCCTTCTAGCTTTTCAGGATGTTCCAGAATTTCGTCTATGGTATTGTCACCATAGCAATCCACGATTTTTTGAGCCGTTTTGAGACCAATTCCCTTGAAGTGGCTACTCGAAAAGTACTTAACTAGCCCTTTTTTAGTTGGTTTTGCCCGTTCATAACGGCTGATTTGTAGTTGTTCTCCGTACTTGGAGTGTTGAACGATTTGTCCCCAAAAAGTGTAGTCTTCGCCCTCAATCACGTCAGCCATAGTTCCTGTAACGATGATTTCAAAATCGTCAAAGTCCTCCGCATCGGTATCCTCGATATCTAGGAGGAGGATGCGATAAAAATTACTGGGATTTTCAAAAATAATGCGTTCAATGGTGCCTGAAAAATAAACTTCCATAAATTTCCTTTTTGATAGAAAAAGAGCTGGGATAGAGCTTTCAGTTAGGCTTTTCTTGGATTTAGGGCTTGGTACAAGATATTGCCAAGTTGCAATCTAATCCTAAAAGCTAACTCAAAAAGACTATCACAGCATCTAGTTGCTGATTTTAAAAGATTCCGATACGGTTAAGTGGCCAGAAACGGAATTTGGCTTCTCCCTTGATTTGACTGGCTTTAAAGGTTCCGACATGGCGACTGTCACTGGAAACCAAACGGTCATCTCCAAGGAGGAGGTACTCACCCTCGGGTACGGTAAAGCTGAAGCTGGTGTTGAAATTTACATCGACAGTAAAGGCTTGAGCTTTCTGGGCTAGACTTCTAAAATAGACCCCCTTATCCCCTTCAAAGCCTTTCCCTGAATAGGCGCTTTGTAGTTTATCATTTTTAAACTGTTGGAGGTAGTCTGCTAGGTAAGGTTCGTCGGTTTCTTGATTGTTGATAAAGAGCTTGTCGTTTTCGTAGCGAATGGTATCTCCAGGCATGCCAATGACGCGTTTAACGATGTCTTTATTTCCATCATCTTCATGGGCAACGACAATGTCAAAGCGGTTAATAGGGAGGTGTTTGACGACAAAGAGAATCTCTCCATCAGCTAGGGTCGGATCCATAGAGTGTCCTTCCACACGGACATTGGTCCAGAGAAAGAGACGACTAAGACCAACTACTATAATGATAAGGAACGTAAGTCCCCACTCTTTTAGAAATGTTTTAAAATAATTCATAACTTACCTTTCTAGCAATGCTTTGGCTTTTTCAGTGTTTTTAAAATGAAGTTTGGCACAGAAATGAAGTCCTTTCATGCCATAGGCTTGAAGGATTTTGCTAGCAACCTTATCAGAAGCAGTTCCAGCGCCGCTTGGCAGTTGGTAGCCTAGTTCTCGTCCAAGATTTTCCAAGTTTTCGAGGAAGAGATCCCGCGCGATGATGGAGCTAACCGCAACAGCCAGGTATTTGCCCTCGGCTTTTTCTTCCAAAGTGATCTTATTTGGAAAATGATTGGCTTCTTGCGCCAAGTATTTGTTATAGTTTTTAGGACTTGTAAAAGCATCAATCACGATTTTTTCTGGCTGGACTCTTTTTTGGAGAAGGAGAAAGATAGCCTGATTGTGAAGGGCAACCTTTACAGAAACAGCATTGTAACGCTCTCCGATAACTTCGTTGTACTTGCTCGGTGAAAGGAGGAGTGCTTGATGCTGGATCTTTTCCTTGAGGATAGAGGCAATCTGACGAATCTTTTGGTCTGTCAGGGTTTTTGAATCCCCTACGCCGAGTTCTCGCAAGAAGTCGTGCTGGTCAGGTGTCACAAAGGAAGCCACGACAGCAAGCCCACCAAAGTAGGAACCATTTCCCACCTCATCAGTCCCAATCATAGGAAGATCTTGTCCACTTTTTTCTTGTTGAACTTGGTAACCAAAGAAACTGGCGTATTGCTCAGCCATTTCGCCCTGCAGGAGGACTTTCCCAGAAGTATAAATGGAAACAGTCGCCTGAGGCAGTCTCAAAAAATAGCGGATATAGGGATTTTTACTAGGAGCGAGAGCCTTCTGATATTGACTTAAAAAGCTCTGAATTTCCTGTTCACTTGGTGTGAGTGTGATACTTGCCATAGTCTCTATTGTACCACAAAAGCAGGAGAATTGGTAAAAACTGACAAAGTTAGCGAAATTTGGTATAATATCGTGAGGTGAATTTTATGGCAAATCTAAATCGATATAAGTTTACATTCGGAAAAAAGACATTAACCTTAACAACCGAGCATGACAACCTCTTTATGGAGGAAATTGCCAAGGTTGCGACTGAAAAATACCAAGCAATTAAAGAACAAATGCCTGGGGCGGATGATGAAACCATTGCTCTCCTTTTAGCGATTAACAGCCTATCGACGCAGCTTAGTCGTGAGATTGAGTTTGACGATAAGGAGCAGGAGCTTAAAGACCTTCGAAATAAGCTAGTGGCAGTCAAGCAAGAACAAAGCAAAATTGAGGATTCCCTATGATTTCGATCTTTCTCTTACTGGTTCTAGCTTGGGGTTTTTACATCGGCTACCGTAGAGGTCTGGTGCTACAAGTTTATTATTTCCTCGTGGCAGTGATTTCAGCCTTTGTTGCGGGACAGTTTTATAAATCATTGGGAGATCAATTTCACTTGCTTGTCCCTTATGCCAATCCTCAGGAAGGGCAGGGTACCTTTTTCTTCCCTTCAGCCCAACTTTTTCAGCTAGACAAGGTCTTTTATGCGGGTCTGGCCTACCTTCTAGTTTTTGGGATTTGTTACAGTATTGGACGTTTTATCGGTTTGTTCCTACACTTGATTCTGACTAAGAAGCTAGGGGGCACCTGGTTTCGTATCGGAGCAGGTGTCTTGTCTCTATTGGTAACCTTATTTGTCTTGCAAATGGCTTTGACCATTCTTGCAACTGTGCCTATGGCAGCCGTTCAAAATTCACTTGAAAAAAGTATCGTAGCTAAACACATCATCCAAAGTATCCCTTTTACGACAAACCTTATCAAACAACTCTGGGTGACAAATTTAATCGGATAAAAAGGGCGGGATTTTTCCTAGCCCTTTGTTTACAGATTGGAGGACTAGGTCAAAAACCTCTAGTTACTATAATCTTGTAAACAAATATACAAGGAAAAAATATGAATACAAAAATACTAGAAACCTTAGAATTTAATAAAATCAAGGCCTTGTTTGAACCGCATCTCTTGACAGAACAAGGCCTAGAGGAGCTAAAAGGCTTGACCCCAACTGCAAAGGTGGATAAGATCAAACAAGCCTTTACAGAGATGGAGGAAATGCAGGCACTTTTTGTGGAGCAACCTCACTTTACCATCTTAGCGACGCGTGAGATATCAGCTGTCTGCAAGCGTCTGGAGATGGGAGCAGACCTCAATATTGAGGAGTTCCTGCTCCTCAAACGAGTCTTGCTTGCTAGCAGGGAGTTGCAAGGCTTTTATACCAATCTCGAAAACGTACGCTTGGAGCAGTTGGCGAGATGGTTTGAAAAACTACATGATTTCCCACACTTGCAAGGAAGTCTCCAAGCCCTAAATGATGCAGGATTTATCGAGAATTTTGCCAGCGAAGAGCTAGCACGTATCCGTCGGAAAATCCATGATAGCGAGAGTCAAGTTCGAGATGTCTTGCAAGACTTGCTCAAGCAAAAAGCGCAGATGTTGACGGAAGGCATTGTAGCTAGCAGAAATGGCCGTCAGGTTTTACCAGTCAAGAACACCTATCGCAACAAAATTGCAGGTGTTGTCCATGACATCTCTGCTAGTGGAAACACGGTCTATATCGAGCCACGTGAGGTGGTCAAGCTGAGCGAAGAAATCGCCAGCCTGCGAGCTGATGAACGCTATGAGATGATTCGCATCCTGCAGGAACTCTCAGAACGGGTCCGCCCTCATGCTGCTGAGATTGCTAATGACGCTTGGATTATCGGCCATCTGGATCTGATTCGTGCCAAAGTGCGTTTCATGCAAGAAATGCAAGCAGTTGTTCCTCAACTTTCAGAGAATCAAGAGATTCAACTCCTTCATGTTCGCCATCCTTTGGTCAAAAATGCTGTCGCGAACGATGTACACTTTGGTAAGGAATTAACAGCTATTGTCATTACAGGTCCCAATACGGGTGGGAAGACCATCATGCTCAAAACCCTGGGCTTGACTCAACTCATGGCCCAGTCAGGCTTGCCCATTCTAGCTGATAAGGGAAGCCGTGTCGGTATCTTCGAGGAAATCTTCGCAGATATTGGGGATGAGCAGTCTATCGAGCAAAGCTTGTCGACCTTCTCCAGTCACATGACCAATATCGTAGATATTTTTGGCAAGGTCAATCAACATTCACTCTTACTCTTGGATGAGTTGGGGGCAGGTACCGATCCGCAGGAAGGAGCAGCGCTTGCTATGGCTATTTTGGAGGATCTTCGTCTGCGTCAGGTCAAGACTATGGCTACGACCCACTATCCAGAACTCAAGGCTTATGGTATCGAAACAGCCTTTGTGCAAAATGCCAGCATGGAGTTTGATACAGCCAGCCTGCGTCCGACCTATCGCTTTATGCAGGGAGTTCCTGGTCGCAGCAATGCCTTTGAAATTGCAAAACGTCTGGGCTTGTCAGATGTCATCGTGGGAGATGCCAGCCAGCAGGTCAACCAAGATAATGATGTCAACCGTATCATTGAACAATTGGAAGAGCAAACGCTTGAAAGCCGTAAACGCTTGGACAATATTCGTGAGGTCGAGCAAGAAAACCTCAAGATGAACCGTGCTCTCAAAAAGCTCTACAACGAACTCAATCGTGAAAAGGAAACTGAGCTCAACAAGGCGCGTGAACAAGCAGTCGAGATTGTGGAACTTGCTCTAAATGAGAGTGACCAGATTCTCAAGAACCTCCACAGTAAGTCTCAACTCAAACCCCATGAAATCATTGAAGCCAAGGCTGAGCTGAAGAAACTGGCCCCTGAAAAAGTCGACTTGTCTAAAAACAAGGTCCTTCAAAAAGCCAAGAAAAAACGAGCTCCAAAGGTGGGAGATGATATTGTGGTTCTCAGTTATGGACAACGTGGTACCCTCACCAATCAGCTTAAGGACGGCCGTTGGGAAGCCCAAGTTGGTTTGATCAAGATGACCTTGGAAGAGAAAGAATTTGACCTTGTTCAGGCTCAGCAAGAAGCCCCAGTCAAGAAAAAACAAGTCAATGTCGTCAAACGTGCATCTGGTCTTGGTCCACAGGCGAGACTAGATCTTCGTGGCAAACGGTACGAAGAAGCCATGAATGAGCTGGATGCCTTTATTGACCAAGCCTTGCTCAATAACATGGCGCAGGTAGACATTATCCATGGTATCGGTACGGGAGTCATCCGTGAGGGCGTCACCAAATACCTACAAAGAAACAAGCATGTTAAGAGTTTTGGTTATGCCCCACAGAATGCTGGAGGCAGTGGCGCAACCATTGTGACCTTTAAAGGATAGAGAGAAGAAGGAGTCAATCTTTCTGGAAAAAGAAATGAAAACTAAAAATTTTCATAGAAAACATTGACAAAGGCTAACTTTTCTTGTAGAATAATAAAAAATAAAATACCAACACCGAATGAAGTTTAATAGAAATGGAGAAAGGTTTGTTTTCCATGACTGTAAATGGACGGAACTCTGGAGAGACCGTAAAGGCACCGAAGGGGCAAGGCAGGCAACTGCTCAAACTCTCAGGTAAAAGGACAGAGCTAAGATAGACCGCTTTTTAGCATTTATCTAGGCATTCCAGAGTACATGTATCTTGCATGTGCTCTTTCTTTTGGGGTTGAAAAGATAGGAGAAGGAAATGTTAGAATTGCTCAAAGCGCTTGATGCTTTCGTTTGGGGGCCTCCCCTCTTGATCTTATTGGTCGGAACAGGTATCTATTTGACCATCCGACTAGGCCTTTTGCAGGTAGCTCGTCTTCCAAAGGCCTTTCAGTTGATCTTTACCAAGGATAAGGGGCATGGCGATGTGTCGAGCTTTGCCGCTCTCTGTACGGCTCTAGCCGCCACCGTTGGTACGGGAAATATCATCGGGGTCGCGACAGCCATTAAGGTTGGGGGACCAGGTGCCCTCTTTTGGATGTGGATGGCGGCCTTCTTTGGGATGGCAACCAAGTATGCTGAAGGCTTGCTGGCCATCAAATACCGTAGCAAGGATGCAAATGGAGCTGTAGCTGGAGGACCCATGCACTACATCCTTTTGGGAATGGGAGAAAAGTGGCGTCCACTTGCTATCTTCTTTGCCCTAGCGGGTGTATTGGTAGCCCTTCTAGGGATTGGTACCTTTACCCAAGTCAATTCGATTACAGAATCCATTCAAAATACGGCTCAAGTGGAACCAGCTATCACGGCTCTGATTTTATCCATTTTTGTAGGAATTGCAGTCTTTGGTGGACTCAAATCCATTTCAAAGGTTTCGACAGCAGTCGTTCCTTTTATGGCTATTGTCTATATTTTAGGAACTCTTACAGTTATACTCTTTAATATCGAGAAAATCCCAGCCACACTTACCCTCATCTTTACTTCAGCCTTTAGTCCAGCTGCTGCGGTAGGTGGTTTTGCAGGTGCCAGTATTCGAATGGCTATCCAAAATGGTGTGGCGCGAGGAGTCTTCTCTAACGAATCTGGTCTTGGTTCAGCTCCCATTGCGGCGGCGGCGGCTAAGACTAATGAGCCTGTCGAGCAAGGCTTGATTTCCATGACAGGAACCTTTATTGATACTTTGATTATCTGTACTCTGACAGGTCTAACAATCTTAGTAACTGGTGTTTGGAGCGGAGATTTAAATGGTGTTGCCTTGACCCAGTCAGCCTTTTCAACAGTTTTTTCACACTTTGGACCTGCCCTCTTGACCATCTTCCTTGTACTCTTTGCCTTTACGACGATTTTAGGTTGGAACTATTATGGAGAGCGCTGTTTCGAGTTTCTCTTCGGTGTTCGTTTTATCTGGCTTTACCGTGTAGTCTTTGTAGTCATGGTCTTGTTGGGAGGATTTATCGAGTTGGATATGGTTTGGATTATCGCAGACATCGTCAATGCCCTGATGGCTTTACCAAACTTGATTGCCCTCTTAGTCTTGTCGCCAGTCGTCATTGCTGAGACTAAGAAGTATTTTAAGAACTAACCCAATCACACTTTTCGTGTGATTTTTTTCATTTCATAGACATTTTCTATCAAGGCGATTGAAAATATATATTATCCAAGGGGGAAATTCTATGATAGACTAAATGACAATAAAATGAAAAGAGGTTTCTTATGACAAGATTTACCATCCACACAGTAGAATCAGCACCAGCAGAAGTGAAAGAAGTTCTTGAAACAGTACAAAAAGACAACAATGGCTATATTCCCAACCTAATCGGTCTCTTGGCCAATGCTCCAACCGCCCTTGAAGCTTACCGAACTGTCGGAGCTATTAACCGCCGCAATAGCTTAACACCAGTAGAGCGCGAAGTGGTGCAAATCACGGCAGCCGTGACCAATGGCTGTGCTTTCTGCGTCGCAGGTCACACAGCCTTTTCAATCAAACAAATCCAGATGAATGATGATCTTCTCCAAGCTCTCCGCAACCGTACTCCAATTGAGACAGATCCAAAACTAGATACTCTAGCTAAGTTTACCTTGGCGGTCATCAATACCAAGGGTCGTGTAGGAGATGAAGCTTTGGCTGAATTCTTAGAAGCCGGCTATACGCAACAAAATGCCTTGGACGTAGTTCTCGGTGTCAGCCTAGCCAGCCTTTGCAACTATGCAAACAACTTAGCTGATACGCCAATCAATCCAGAATTGCAACCCTATGCCTAGTTCGAATCATAAATAAAATGAAGGCTGATTCATCCAGTCTTCATTTTTCTATGCTATTTTAAAGGCTTTTATGCTATACTGATAATAATATGATTAACGGAGGTTGCCATGAAAAAACTCCCCTTGGTATTTTCTGGTTGTTTGTTAGGTTTGGCAGGTGCAGGAAACTTGATTGCGGATACTTGGCCTGTTCTTTCGCACCTATTTAGTTTGACTGGATTGGTCTTATGGATTTTCTTTCTGATTCTTCATCTTTTTAATTGGGAAGAAACCAAGAAAGAATTGACCAAGCCCCCTCTTTTATCTGGTATAGCTACCTTTCCTATGGCGGGGATGATTTTATCGACCTATGTCTTGCGACTAGTTCCGTCTATGCCTATCCTATCCCAGCCTTTGTGGTGGTTTTCTTTTATTTTGGATTTTGCTTTGATCGCTTATTTTTCTCGTCGCTTTCTTGGAGTGGAGGAAAGAGCTGCTGCAACACCAAGCTGGACAGTACTTTATGTGGGGATTGCAGTAGCAGCCTTGACCTATCCTCTGGTAGGCATTATTGAGATTGCCTATGCGACCTTGAGTTTTGGTTTTGTCTTGACCTTCTATCTCTATCCCCTTATTTATAGGGATTTAAAGAAAGATCCACTCCCAGTGGCCTTGCTTGGACAGGAAGGAATCTACTGTGCTCCCTTTTCTCTGCTCTTGGCTTCCCTAGTTCGAGTTGGAGGAGCAGGCCTACCGACTTGGCTCTTGATTGTCATGATTTTGGCATCTCAATCCTTCTTTTTCTTTGTTTTAACTCGCCTGCCCAATATTTTAAAACAAGGATTTCAACCAGCTTTCTCAGCCCTCACCTTTCCAACCATTATCACAGCTACTTCGCTTAAGATGGCTCAGGAAATTTTGAAACTTCCATTTCTGGATTATCTGGTATTGGCTGAAACCGTTATTTGCCTCACTATTTTATTCTTTGTCTTGGTTGGTTATCTGATTTGGTTACGAAAAAAGGTCTAGCTAAAATAGCTAAACCTTATTTTTTATGGTTTGATAACTTCAGCGCCACCCATGTATGGACGAAGAGCTTCTGGAATGGTTACAGAACCATCTTCATTTTGGTAGTTCTCAAGAATAGCAGCCACTGTACGTCCAACCGCAAGTCCAGAACCGTTCAAAGTGTGAAGGAGTTTCACCTTGCCATCGGCTTCATCACGGTAGCGGATTTGGGCACGACGGGCTTGGAAATCTTCTGTATTTGAACAGCTTGAGATTTCACGATAGGTATTTTGGGCTGGAATCCAAACTTCCAAGTCGTAAGTCTTGGCAGCTGAGAAGCCCATATCTCCAGTAGAGAGCGCAACGACACGGTATGGAAGGTTGAGTTTTTGAAGAATATTTTCAGCGTTGGCTGTCATTTTTTCCAATTCTTCGTAAGATTCTTCTGGTTTGGCAAATTTGACCATTTCAACCTTGTGGAATTGGTGCAAACGAATCAAGCCACGTGTATCACGGCCAGCTGAGCCAGCTTCAGAACGGAATGATGGACTCATAGCGGTAAAGTAGATTGGTAGGTCTTTACCGTCAAGGATTTCATCACGGTAGTAGTTTGTAAGAGGAACTTCAGCTGTAGGAATGAGGACATAATTAGTGTCTTTCAATTCAAAAGTATCTTCCTTGAATTTTGGATATTGACCAGTACCAAACATAGAGTCATGGTTAACCATGTAAGGCGTGATGACTTCCGTATAACCTTCTTTGCCATGCTCGTCCAACATGAAGTTGTAGATAGCACGTTCCAAACGAGCGCCAAGACCTTTATAGAAAAGGAAACGAGCACCCGTCACTTTACCACCGCGTTCCCAGTCAAGGATACCAAGGTCTTCCCCAAGATCCCAGTGAGCTTTTGGTTCGAAGTCAAACTCGCGTGGAGTTCCCCAACGGCGAACTTCAACGTTGTCATCCTCATCAGCTCCAACAGGAACGCTGTCAGCTGGGATGTTTGGAAGAGTAGTGGTAAATTCTGTCAATTTAGCATCGATTTCTGCCAATTCAGCATCGAGAGATTTGACTTCAGCAGATAGAGCTTGCATAGCAGCAATCTTGTCATCAGCATTTTCTTTATTGCGCTTGGCTTGAGCAATCTCTGCAGAAACTGTGTTACGTTCTGCCTTGAGATTTTCAACCTTGACCAAGATGTCACGACGTTTAGCGTCGATTTCTTTCATTTCGTTAAGGATAGCAGCATCTACACCACGTGTAGCTAGTTTTTCAGCGACAGCATCAAAGTCTGTACGAATACGTTTGATATCTAACATAAGAACTCCTTTATGAAAAAAGCACACCTAACAAAGCGTTGGAGTGGCAGGGCCACGGTTCCATCCAACTTCACAGGTGTGCACTTGATTCTGTATTTAATTGTTGATAACGGTAGAATTTCACTTATCTCCTCTATCTGCTCGCAGCATCCGCAGACTTTCTGAAAGAAGAGGATAACCTACTTATCCGTTGCTATGATTATACTAAAGTTTCTACTTTTTTGCAAATAGATTTTTAAATTTTTGTCCAATGGTCTGGAGCAGAGTCGGAAGTTTCACGACCTTGTCGTTACCTAATTTTTCCCGAGCGATTTTGAGGATAGCCCCAGAGTCTTTTGAGGCAAAGAGGAATTTACCTTGATCGGTGAAGACTTCAAAGTGACGGCTGATTTTACGGCCATTTACGTTGGCTCCGATTTGATTGATGCTAGACCAGGGGATTTGGATATATTGTTCAACATTGACATCGGGATAAAACTCCAAGGCCTGATCCCCGACTAGAAATTTTCCAACTTTTCCAGAGATAGAGAGGTAAGATGTTCCAGTGGTTTGGAGGTCAATGACTTTATTGAGAGATTGGGCCATGATTAGTCTTCCTTACTTTCATCGAAAAAGGCATGGTAGAGAGCCTTGATAGCTGCCTTTTCTTGGTCTTTATTGACAACAAACATGATGGAAACTTCACTTGAACCTTGGGACATCATCTGGATGTTGATTTTATTCTCAGACAAAGCACGTGTTGCAGTAGCAGTTACCCCGATGTGACTCTTCATTTTTTCTCCGACAATCATAATGATGGAAAGGTCATGTTCGATTTCGGCATGGTCCACTTCAGCCTTTTGAACCAACTGACGAAGGATTTCTTCTTCCTTGATAGGAGTTAGTTCGCGAGAACGGAGAATGATTGAAAGATCATCGATACCAGTTGGCATGTGCTCCCAACCGATGTTAAGATCTTCAAGGATTTGAAGAACCTTGCGACCAAAACCAACTTCACGGTTCATGAGGTATTTCGACATGTTGATGCTGACAAAGCCAGAATCACCAGCGATTCCAACGACTGGGAATTTATCACTGCTATGCTTTAGAACGATACGAGTACCCGGATGGTCAGGGTTATTGGTATTTTTGATAACGAGAGGGATTTTTCCACGGTAGGCAGGGAGCAGGGCTTCATCGTGAAGAACTGAGAAACCTGCATAAGCCAATTCCCGCATTTCACGGTAGGTCAACTCAGGGATTGAGTGTGGTTGGTGAATGATACCCGGATGGGCAGCAAAGATACCATCGACATCTGTAAAGTTTTCGTAGAGGTCGGCTTTGACACCGGCAGCGATGATGGAACCAGTTATGTCGGATCCACCACGTGAAAAAGTACAGATTTGATTTTCTTTCGTAACTCCAAAGAAACCAGGGATGACAAGGACTTCGGTGCTATCAGCCAAGCCTTCAATCTTGTCATAGCTAGATGGGATGATGCGTGCGTTTCCTGGCTCGCTTGTTACGATAATTCCCGCTTCTCTTGGATGAACATAGCGCGCATCGATGCCGTTTTGATTAAAGTAAGCTGCGATAAGTTTGGCATTGTTGTTTTCTCCAGCCGCTAGGAAGGTGTCATAGAGAAAGTCATTTTCTTCAATAGGAAGAGTCGCTAAGGCACGGATGCTTTTAGAAATTTTTTCTAGAACTGATGGTTTTAAGCCTAGTTCGCTCACCATAGCCGCATAGCGATCGATGATCCAGTTTTGGCTCTTGCTGATATCATTTCCCGCTACATAGTCACGATAGTATTTGATCAAAGCGTCGGTAACCTTGGTATCATCAGCATTGCGTTTTCCGGGTGCAGAAACGACCACAAAACGGCGCTCTTTATCGCTTTTAACGATGTTTAAAACTTTTTCTAACTGACTAGCAGAGGCAAGAGAGCTTCCGCCAAATTTTACAACCTTCATAGGGACTCCTCAAGTAAGTATTTTATACGATTATAGCAGAAAGAGGGGCTTTTTTCAATGAAGAAAATAGTATCGTCTTTAGTATAAAGTGAGCGTTTTGATCAGCCGAGACACTTTCGATTGGTTTTCTCTTGCCTCTTTATCTAAAAAAAGGTATACTTTGACAATGAAATAATTTTATCACCTTACAAAAGGAGAAGCTATGAATCATATCCTATATCATATCCTAGATGATCTTGCTATCATCACTTTGAATCGTCCCGAAGTGGCAAACGGTTTCCATATCCCAATGTGTGAGGAAATTTTAGAAGCTTTGACTCTAGCAGAGCAGGATCAAACTGTTCAGTTTATCTTGATTAACGCTAATGGGAAGGTCTTTTCAGTTGGGGGAGATCTGGTTGAGATGAAGCGTGCAGTGGATGAAGATGATATCCCTTCTTTGAATAAGATTGCAGAATTGGTCAATACAATTTCTTTTAAAATCAAGCAAATTCCTAAACCTGTTTTGATGGAGGTAGATGGAGCAGTTGCTGGTGCTGCAGCAAATATGGCAGTAGCAGTCGATTTTTGTTTGGCGACTGATAAGGCAAAATTCATCCAAGCCTTTGTTGGAGTTGGATTGGCGCCGGACGCTGGTGGAATTCATCTCTTGAGTCGTAGTATCGGGGTAACACGAGCTGCGCAACTTGCCATGACAGGAGAAGCTTTGACTGCGGAAAAAGCACTGGAATGGGGCGTGGTATACCGTGTCTGCGAAGCTGATAAATTAGAAAAAACTAGAGAACAAGTTCTGAAGAAATTAAGACGAGGCTCAGCAAACTCATACGCAGCCATTAAAAAGTTGGTTTGGGAAAGCCAATTTAAGGATTGGCAGAATTATGCTGAATTGGAATTGAAACTGCAAGAATCTTTGTCTTTGACTGAAGATTTTAAAGAAGGAGTCCGAGCTCATTCTGAAAGAAGACGACCAAAATTTTCAGGAAAATAAAAAAATACTTGCACAATTCTTTGAAGTTTGATATACTTTTTGTGTCAAATGTTTTGAATGCAAAAGTTTTTTTGAGAAGGAGGGAATACTTTGGACTACCAACAAGTGAATGAGTATTTAACATCTATTTTTAATAATGTCCTTGTGATTGAGGAGGTTAGCTTACGAGGTAGTCGTTTCAAAGACATCTCCATCAAAGAAATGCACACGATTGATGTGATTGGCAAGTTCCCAGAGGCAACACCAAGTAAGGTTTCAAAAGAACTGATGGTAACTCTTGGAACTGTTACGACCAGCTTGAATAATCTCGAAAGAAAAGGTTATGTTGAGCGCATTCGTTCTGATCAGGATCGTCGTGTGGTCTATCTGCATTTGACAAAGAAAGGTCGTTTGGTTCACCGCCTTCATAAACGTTTCCACAAGGCCATGGTCGAGAAAATTATCGATGGTATGAGTTCTGAAGAAATAGAAGTGATGGGCAGGGGCTTGACTAACCTTTATCAATTTTTGGAGGATTTGAAATAATGGCTTTTGCAAAAATAAGCCAGGTTGCTCATTATGTTCCAGAGCAAGTGGTCACTAATCAGGACTTGGCTCAAATCATGGATACAAGCGATGAGTGGATTTCAAGTCGGACAGGAATTAAACAGAGACATATTTCAAAAACGGAGTCAACGAGTGATTTGGCGACAGAAGTTGCCAAAGACTTGCTGGCTAAGGCGAGCATAAAAGCGGATCAGATTGATTTTATCATTGTAGCGACGATTACTCCTGATTCGATGATGCCTTCTACGGCAGCTCGGGTTCAGGCAAATATCGGAGCGCATAGAGCTTTCGCCTTTGATCTGACGGCAGCTTGCAGTGGCTTTGTATTTGCTCTCTCAACTGCTGAGAAGTTTCTGACAGCTGGACAGTTCCAAAAAGGGATTGTTATCGGAGCTGAGACCTTGTCTAAGGCGGTTGATTGGTCAGATCGTTCGACAGCTGTTCTCTTTGGAGATGGTGCAGGTGGGGTTCTCTTGGAAACGAGCGAAACACGGCACTTCCTTGTGGAAAGTCTCTATACGGATGGCTCTCGGAGCGAGTGTTTGACCTATGGCCAAACGGCTTTGGCTTCTCCTTTCTCAGATCAAGAGGCAGTTCCTGCTTTTTTGAAGATGGATGGACGAGCAGTTTTTGATTTTGCAAATCGTGATGTTGCTAGATCGATCAAAGAAACCATTGAAAATGGTCCAATCGCAGCATCGGAATTGGATTATCTCTTGCTTCATCAGGCAAATATCCGCATTTTGGATAAGATGGCTAAGAAAATCGGTGTAGACCGAGACAAGCTTCCTGCCAATATGATGGAGTATGGAAATACCAGTGCAGCAAGTATCCCGATTTTGCTCTCAGAGTGTGTGGAGAATGGCTTGATTCGTTTAGATGGTAGCCAGACGATTCTCCTATCAGGCTTCGGTGGAGGTTTGACATGGGGCACACTCATTCTTACAATCTAGGTAATCATGTGGTAAACACATAGTTATAAATTTTTTATATTTTAAAGGAGTCCTATCATGGCAGTATTTGAAAAAGTACAAGAAATTATCGTTGAAGAACTTGGGAAAGACGCATCAGAAGTAACACTTGAATCTACTTTTGATGATTTGGATGCAGATTCATTGGACTTGTTCCAAGTAATCTCTGAAATCGAAGATGCTTTCGATATCCAAATTGAAGCAGAAGATAACTTGAAAACAGTTGGTGACTTGGTTGCCTACGTTGAAGAGCAAACAAAATAATTAACATATTACTAGAAGGAGTAGGGGAGACCCGCTCCCTCTTGTTTAGGTAATAGTTTGAGAATCAAATGATAAACTCATCGAACTATTACGTAAGCAAGGAATGATGGAGGCACTATGAAAACACGTATTACAGAATTATTGAACATTGATTATCCTATTTTTCAAGGAGGAATGGCCTGGGTTGCTGATGGTGACTTGGCTGGTGCAGTATCAAAAGCTGGTGGTCTAGGGATCATCGGTGGTGGGAATGCACCTAAAGAGGTCGTAAAGGCTAATATCGATAAAATCAAATCACTTACGGATAAACCTTTTGGTGTCAACATCATGCTCTTGTCACCTTTTGTAGAAGACATCGTTGATCTCGTCATAGAAGAAGGGGTCAAGGTGGTTACAACTGGTGCAGGAAATCCAAGTAAATATATGGCTCGTTTCCATGATGCAGGAATTACAGTTATTCCTGTTGTTCCAAGTGTTGCTTTGGCAAAACGCATGGAAAAAATTGGTGCAGATGCAGTTATTGCAGAAGGAATGGAAGCCGGTGGACATATTGGTAAATTAACAACTATGACCTTGGTACGCCAAGTTGCTGCAGCTGTTTCGATTCCAGTTATCGCAGCTGGAGGAATTGCGGACGGTGAAGGTGTCGCTGCAGGCTTTATGCTTGGTGCTGAGGCCGTTCAAGTCGGTACGCGTTTCGTAGTAGCTAAGGAATCTAACGCCCATCCAAAATACAAGGAAAAAATCTTAAAAGCGCGTGATATCGATACGACTATTTCAGCTCAACACTTTGGACATGCTGTTCGTGCCATTAAAAATCAGTTGACACGTGACTTTGAGCAGGCTGAAAAAGATGCCTTTAAACAAGAAAATCCAGATTTAGAAATCTTTGAACAAATGGGAGCTGGTGCGCTTGCTAAAGCCGTTGTTCATGGAGATGTAGAAGGTGGATCTGTCATGGCAGGTCAGATCGCTGGTTTGGTTTCTAAAGAGGAAACTGTCGAAGAAATCCTAAAAGATTTATACTATGGCGCAGCCAAAAAAATTCAAGAAGAAGCCTCTCGTTGGGCAGGAGTTGTAAGAAATGACTAAAACAGCCTTTCTATTTGCGGGTCAAGGTGCTCAGTATCTAGGGATGGGACGTGATCTCTATGATCGCTACCCTATCGTCAAGGAAACAATTGACCAAGCCAGTCAGGTTTTGGGTTATGACCTTCGTGACTTGATTGATAAGGAAGAAACTAAGTTAAACCAGACTCGCTATACGCAACCAGCTATTTTAGCGACTTCTGTTGCTATTTACCGACTATTGAAAGAAAAGGGCTACCAGCCAGATATGGTAGCAGGATTGTCTCTCGGAGAATATTCTGCTCTTGTAGCAAGTGGTGCCTTGGACTTTGAAGATGCAGTTGCCTTGGTTGCTAAGCGTGGTGCTTATATGGAAGAGGCTGCACCTGCAGGCTCTGGAAAGATGGTTGCCGTTCTTAATACTCCAGTTGAAGTGATTGAGGAAGCTTGTGAAACAGCCTCTAACGTTGGAGTAGTGACTCCAGCCAACTACAACACCCCAAGCCAAATCGTCATCGGTGGTGAGGTGGTTGCAGTTGACCGCGCAGTTGAACTCTTGCAGGAAGCAGGAGCTAAACGATTGATCCCCCTAAATGTGTCGGGTCCTTTCCATACAGCCCTTCTTGAGCCAGCCAGTCAGCAACTAGCTGAAGCTCTTGATGGAGTGAGTTTCTCTGATTTTACTTGCCCACTAGTCGGCAATACGGAAGCTGCTGTTATGGAAAAAGATCGAATCCAAGAGCTTTTGACGCGTCAGGTGAAAGAACCTGTTCGTTTTTATGAAAGTATTGCTGTGATGCAGGATGCTGGTGTGACCAATTTTATTGAAATCGGCCCTGGAAAAGTCCTATCAGGCTTTGTCAAAAAAATCGATAAAACAGCTCAGCTAGCTAACGTTGAAGACCAAGCAAGCTTGGATGCTTTGTTAGGAAACTAATGATCCCTTCTCCCACAAAATACAACAGGAAACAGGAGAAATAGAATGCAACTTACAAACAAAAATGTCTTTGTAACAGGTTCAAGTCGTGGTATCGGACTTGCCATTGCTCACAAATTTGCCCAACTAGGCGCTAATGTAGTCTTGAATAGTCGAGGAGCAATCTCAGAAGAATTACTGGCTGAGTTTTCAAACTATGATGTCAAAGTAGTACCGATTTCAGGTGATGTTTCAGACTTTGCAGATGCCAAGCGTATGGTAGATCAAGCGATTGCAGAACTCGGTTCTGTCGATGTCTTGGTCAACAATGCTGGGATCACTCAAGATACGCTCATGCTCAAGATGACCGAAGAAGACTTTGAAAAAGTGATTAAGATCAACTTGACAGGTGCTTTCAACATGACGCAAGCAGTCTTGAAACAGATGATCAAGGCACGTGAAGGTGCGATCATCAACATGTCTAGTGTGGTTGGTCTGATGGGAAATATCGGACAAGCCAACTATGCAGCTTCTAAAGCAGGTTTGATTGGTTTTACCAAGTCAGTTGCACGTGAAGTTGCCAATCGTAATGTGCGCGTAAATTCTCTTGCACCAGGGATGATCGAGTCAGATATGACTGCTGTTTTGTCTGATAAGGTCAAGGAAGCGACATTGGCCCAAATCCCAATGAAACATTTCGGTCAAGCAGAACATATCGCAGATGCTACAGTGTTCCTAGCTGGACAGGATTATTTGACTGGACAAGTTCTCGCTGTTGATGGCGGACTTAGCATGTAAAAAATAAGGAAAGATATAGGTAAGACAGATGAAACTAAATCGAGTTGTAGTAACAGGTTACGGATTGACCTCTCCTATCGGAAATACTCCAGAAGAATTTTGGAACAGTTTGCAAACTGGGAAAATCGGGATTGGAGAAATCACTAAGTTTGACCACAGCGACTTTGCTGTGCACAATGCGGCAGAAGTTCAAGATTTTCCATTTGATAAATACTTTGTCAAAAAAGATACCAACCGTTTTGACAACTATTCTTTGTATGCCTTGTATGCGGCTCAAGAAGCGGTGACAAATGCCAATCTTGATGTAGAAGCAATCGATAAAGATCGCTTTGGTGTTATCGTGGCTTCTGGTATTGGGGGAATTAAAGAAATCGAAGATCAGGTTATCCGTCTTCATGAAAAAGGTCCAAAACGCGTTAAACCAATGACACTTCCAAAAGCCTTGCCAAATATGGCTTCAGGAAATGTTGCCATGCGTTTCGGAGCAAACGGTATCTGTAAATCAATCAATACAGCCTGTGCCTCATCAAATGATGCCATTGGGGATGCCTTCCGCTCTATCAAGTTTGGTTTCCAAGATGTCATGTTAGTTGGTGGATCAGAAGCTTCTATCACTCCTTTTGCCATCGCTGGTTTCCAAGCCTTGACTGCCCTATCAACTACAGAGGATCCAACTCGTGCTTCTATTCCATTTGATAAAGACCGTAACGGCTTTGTGATGGGAGAAGGATCTGGTATATTGGTGCTTGAAAGTCTGGAACACGCTGAAAAACGTGGTGCAACTATCTTGGCTGAAGTGGTTGGTTATGGAAATACTTGTGATGCTTATCATATGACTTCACCTCATCCAGAAGGTCAAGGTGCCATCAAGGCAATTAAATTGGCTTTGGAAGAGGCAGAGATTTCTCCAGAGCAAGTGGCTTATGTCAATGCCCACGGAACTTCAACTCCTGCTAATGAAAAAGGAGAAAGTGGTGCGATCGTAGCTGTTCTTGGTAAAGAAGTACCTGTATCTTCAACCAAGTCCTTTACAGGACACTTGCTTGGGGCTGCAGGGGCAGTAGAAGCCATCGCTACAATTGAAGCAATGCGCCATAACTTCGTGCCAAAAACAGCTGGAACAAGCGAGTTGTCAGACTATATCGAAGCGAATGTCGTTTATGGACAAGGCTTGGAGCAAGAAATCCCTTATGCTATTTCAAATACTTTTGGTTTTGGTGGACACAATGCGGTTCTTGCTTTCAAACGTTGGGAGAATAAATAATTATGAATTTAAATGAGATCAAGGACTTGATGGCTCAATTCGACCAATCAAGTTTGAGAGAATTTTCTTATAAAAACGGAGCGGACGAATTGCAGTTCAGTAAGAATGAAGCAAGAATGGCTTCTGAAGCTCCAGCTCAAGTTGTTCCAGCGCCAGCTGCAGTGGTTGCAAGTCCAGTAGTTTCTACCCCTTCAACTCCAGTAGAGAGTGCAGTGGAAGAAGCTCCAGTACCAGCTGAAACGACGGTTGCTCCGGAGGGTGATGTTGTTGAGAGCCCACTTGTAGGGGTGGCTTACTTGGCTGCTGGACCAGATAAACCTGCCTTCGTCACAGTTGGAGACAGTGTTAAAAAAGGCCAGACTTTGGTGATCATCGAAGCCATGAAGGTCATGAATGAGATTCCTGCACCTAAGGATGGTGTGGTGACAGAAATTCTCGTTTCAAATGAAGAAATGGTTGAGTTCGGTAAAGGATTGGTACGTATCAAATGATCGATATTCAAGGAATCAAAGAAGCTCTACCTCATCGCTACCCCATGCTCCTAGTGGATCGTGTCTTGGAAGTGAGCGAGGATACTATTGTTGCCATTAAAAATGTGACCATCAACGAACCTTTCTTCAATGGTCATTTTCCACAATACCCAGTCATGCCAGGTGTTCTTATCATGGAAGCATTGGCCCAGACCGCGGGTGTCTTGGAATTGTCCAAACCTGAAAATAAAGGGAAACTGGTCTTCTACGCTGGCATGGACAAGGTTAAGTTCAAGAAGCAAGTTGTACCAGGTGACCAATTAGTTATGACGGCTACTTTTGTTAAACGTCGTGGTACGATTGCCGTGGTTGAAGCAAAGGCTGAAGTAGATGGTAAGCTTGCAGCGAGTGGTACTCTTACCTTTGCAATTGGAAACTAAGGAGGTTCTCCATGTTTCGTAAAATTTTGATTGCCAACCGTGGTGAGATTGCGGTTCGCATTATTCGAGCTGCGCGTGAATTGGGCATTGCAACCGTAGCAGTTTATTCAACTGCTGATAAGGAAGCTCTTCACACACTCATAGCGGATGAAGCTATCTGTATCGGACCTGGTAAGGCGACAGAATCTTATCTCAATATCAACGCTATTTTATCTGCTGCAGTCTTGACAGAAGCAGAAGCCATCCACCCAGGTTTTGGTTTTCTTAGC
Organism: Streptococcus oralis; assembly: GCF_026782285.1. Classification (GTDB taxonomy): domain Bacteria; phylum Bacillota; class Bacilli; order Lactobacillales; family Streptococcaceae; genus Streptococcus; species Streptococcus oralis_CG. The sequence continues at coordinate 207,669 of NZ_JAKUWG010000002.1, read as the reverse complement.
GAAAACTCCAAGTTTGCCACGATGTGTGATGAAGTGGGGATTAAGTTTATCGGTCCTTCTGGGGCTGTAATGGATACCATGGGAGATAAGATCAATGCGCGTGAGCAAATGATCAAGGCTGGGGTTCCAGTTATCCCAGGATCTGATGGTGAAGTTCACACGGCTGAAGAGGCACTTGCGGTTGCAGAAAAAATTGGCTATCCAGTCATGCTAAAGGCATCGGCAGGCGGTGGTGGAAAAGGAATTCGTAAGGTTGAAAAGGCAGAAGACTTGGTCGCAGCTTTTGAGACAGCATCCAGTGAAGCCAAGGCCAACTTTGGAAATGGCGCTATGTATCTTGAGCGTGTGATTTATCCAGCTCGTCATATCGAAGTTCAGATCCTTGCGGACCAAGAGGGTCATGTTGTCCATCTTGGTGAACGGGATTGTTCACTTCAACGGAATAACCAAAAGGTCTTAGAAGAAAGTCCGTCCATTGCGATTGGCAAAACACTTCGTAATGAAATTGGTGCTGCAGCCGTTCGTGCAGCAGAGTCTGTTGGCTATGAAAATGCAGGGACGATTGAATTTCTTCTCGATGAAGCGAGTGGCAATTTCTACTTCATGGAAATGAATACTCGTGTGCAAGTGGAGCACCCAGTCACAGAGTTTGTTTCAGGTGTTGATATCGTGAAGGAACAGATTCGCATTGCAGCCGGGCAACCTTTACCTTTCAAACAAGAAGATATCGTCCTACGAGGTCATGCTATCGAGTGCAGGATCAATGCAGAAAATCCAGCATTTAACTTTGCTCCAAGCCCAGGTAAAATTACCAATCTCTATCTACCAAGTGGTGGAGTTGGCTTGCGCGTGGACTCAGCAGTTTATCCAGGCTATACCATTCCTCCTTACTATGATAGTATGATTGCCAAAATCATTGTTCATGGGGAGAATCGTTTTGATGCTCTTATGAAGATGCAACGGGCACTTTATGAACTTGATATTGAAGGAGTGCAAACCAATGCAGACTTCCAGTTGGATCTGATTTCAGACCGCCGAGTTATCGCTGGTGATTACGATACTTCCTTCTTGATGGAAACTTTCTTGCCACAATACCAAGAAAAAGAATAGACTTTCAAACAGTATGAGAACTAAAAGGGGGAGTTATGGCTCTATTTAGTAAAAAGGATAAGTATATTCGGATCAATCCTAACCGTTCCGTAAGGCAGAAACCACAAGCCAAGCCTGAGGTTCCGGATGAACTCTTCTCCCAGTGTCCTGGTTGTAAACACACCATTTACCAAAAGGATCTTGGGAGCGAACGAATTTGTCCCCATTGTAGCTATACTTTCCGTATTTCAGCTCAGGAACGCTTGGATTTGACGATTGATTCTGACAGCTTTGTGGAGATGTTTACGGGTATTGAAACTCAAGATCCATTAAACTTTCCTGGCTACCAGAAAAAACTTGCTACTATGCGTGAAAAAACAGGACTGGATGAAGCTGTCCTGACTGGTACAGCTAGCATCAAGGGGCAAAAAGTTGCCCTTGGAATCATGGATTCTAACTTTATCATGGCTTCTATGGGAACCGTTGTGGGTGAAAAAATCACGCGCTTGTTTGAGTATGCAACGGTAGAAAACTTGCCAGTCGTACTCTTCACAGCTTCTGGTGGAGCCCGCATGCAAGAAGGAATCATGAGCTTGATGCAGATGGCTAAGATTTCTGCGGCAGTTCAACGTCATTCCAAGGCCGGACTTTTTTACCTGACTATTTTGACGGATCCGACAACAGGCGGAGTGACAGCTTCTTTTGCTATGGAAGGTGACATTATCCTAGCGGAGCCCCAGAGTTTGGTTGGTTTTGCTGGGCGTCGTGTTATTGAAAATACAGTTCGTGAGACTTTGCCGGATGACTTCCAAAAAGCAGAGTTCCTGCTTGAACATGGATTTGTTGATGCAATTGTCAAACGGAGAGAACTACCAGATACAATTGCTAGATTAGTGAAATTGCATGGAGGAAGTCGCGGATGAATATTGCAAAAATAGTCAGAGAGGCACGCGAGCAGAGTCGCTTGACCGCACTTGATTTTGCCAATGGAATCTTTGACGAGTTTATCGAATTGCATGGAGATCGCTCTTTCCGCGATGATGGTGCGGTTATCGGTGGAATTGGCTGGTTAGGTGACCAAGCGGTCACAGTCGTGGGTATCCAAAAGGGGAAGAGTCTTCATGATAACCTCAAACGGAACTTTGGGCAACCCCATCCAGAAGGCTATCGCAAGGCTCTTCGTTTGATGAAACAGGCAGAAAAATTTGGTCGTCCAATTGTAACCTTCATCAACACTGCTGGAGCTTACCCAGGTGTTGGAGCTGAGGAACGTGGACAAGGGGAAGCAATCGCTCGAAACCTGATGGAAATGAGCGACCTCAAGGTTCCAATCATCGCGATTATTATCGGTGAAGGAGGGTCTGGAGGTGCATTAGCACTAGCCGTTGCTGACCGTGTCTGGATGCTGGAAAATTCGATCTATGCCGTACTCAGTCCAGAAGGTTTTGCCTCTATCCTTTGGAAGGATGGAAGCCGTGCCATGGAGGCAGCAGAGTTGATGAAAATCACTTCACACGAACTCCTAGAAATGGGTATCGTTGACAAGGTAATCTCAGAAGCAGGGCTTTCCAGTAAGGAACTGCAAGCTCACCTTAAAAATGAATTGCGTGCAGAGCTTGACCGCTTGCAAGGATTAGCCTTGGAACAGCTCCTCGAAGAACGTTACCAACGCTTTAGAAAATACTAAGAATGACTAAATGAGACTAGAAAGGTCTCATTTTTTATTGAAAATGCTATTCAGGGTGAAAAATTGACAGTTGAGGAGATGGACTATAAAATAGACAAAAAAGAACTATACTATAAATGCAAGCCTACAACAATCTATTTTAAGGAGGTACTTGCAACGACAGGTACAGAAACATTTACAGTTCTTTCATCTGAAGACTTAGATCAAGTTTCAGGTGGTGGCATGATTTGGTTGGTTGATGATAGACATTGGGATTCGCCATATGCATATAGTTTAGCGACAGAATGGAGTACAATACTGACTCATGCGACTAGACGTGCTTATGGTATTGGCTATTAATAAATTAAAGGTGTAAGTATGAAAAAACTAGGGCATTTGGGGGTCTTTATCTTACTGGTATTTCTATCGGTTTATCTACCAGAGTTAGGGATTATGCATCTAACTAAGTTTTTAGGATGGGGGATAGATGGCTATTCTATCTTTTTAACAGTTGAAGTAATAGCTCTTTTGCTAATATTTATCTACTGGCTCAAAAAGAAAGAGATGCTCTATATTTTTGAAAAAAAGAGTTCAAAGAAGTCAAGATTCTTTTACCTTGTAGTTGGTCTAGTGGCTACTTATTTTGATCGTCAATTGGTAGATGCTTTTCAGTTACAGTTTCATCATCTAATTGATAACAAGTATATCTTTCAAGATCTTCTTTCGATTCTATACTCCAATGGGCAACCAACTTTTCTATCAACTGTTCTCAGTTTTAGTTTAACAGTAGTCGTCGGACCTATATTAGAAGAACTGATTCATAGAGGGTACTTTATGAATACCTTCTTCCCCCAGTCCAAGTACTATCTGGATGTTATCCTATCTGCTCTTATCTTTGGACTTAGTCATTTGATCCTAACTCACCGAGATCCTATCAGTTTGATTAGTTATAGTTTAGGCGGTCTCTTCTATGCCCTTGTCTACCGTTGGACAAAGAACCTAAAAATTACCATCCTGTGCCATAGTTTTTTCAACTTTCTTATTTATGCAAAACCCATCTGGATATTTGTTTACAATTATATCTATTATCATTTTTTTAGATAGTGGGTAGCAAAAAAAGTGTTTGATATTTGTCAAACACTTTTTCTATTTACTGTTCTTCTGTTACAAACTGGCTGAGCAACCCATTGATAAAACGGGCAGATTTTTGATCTGAGAAGTTCTTTGCAAGCTCGATAGCTTCATTAACAGCAACTAGCTGAGGAGTGTCAAATGAAGTGATTTCAAAAACTCCCAAGCGAAGGAGGTTTCTCTCTACGAGTGTTAAACGCTCGATGGTCCAACCTGCTTTTAGATGTTGTGTGATTTGCTTGTCTAGCTCTTCCTTTTTAGTTTGAACACCAGAAACGAGTTCTGTCAAAAAGGTTGGAAGTTGTACATCCGTATCTTCACGATCATGAGTATAGGCGAAACGACAAGCAGTTTCGACATCCGTACCGAACTCAAGGCTCATGAGAGCTTGAAAAGCGCATTTACGGAGCTCACGTCTAGATTCTAATAGTGGACTAGTCATTGAGGAAGTCCTCATCAAACAAGTCTTTCAAGTCTGGTTTTGGTGTTTTATCTGGAACGATACCTGCAACGTGGATATTGATAGCAGCGAGTTCTACATCAGCCATATTGCGGACTGCATCTTTGACAGCTTTTTGGATAGCAACAGCTACCTTAGGAACTTTTACTCCGTACTCAAGGTAGAGGTAGATATCAGCTGTGAGTTCTTCGTCCACGTTTTTAAGATAAACACCGCGGCCGAGCGAAAGTTTTGAAAGGGTGTCAGATACTGATTTGTTTGAAAAAGAGTGTACACCCTCTACTTTTGCTGTAGCAATAGCAATGATTTTTTCAAGTACACGTGGGGCGATAACGATTTCGCCAAGTTGTTCTTCAATTCCCATAGAATGACCTCTTTCTAGAGATTAGGCACGAGAAACGTAAGTTCCTTCTGCAGTGTTGATAACGAGTTTTTGTCCTGCTTCGATGAAGTCTGGAACGTTTACGACAAGTCCAGTTTCCATAGTTGCTGGTTTACCAGAACCTGTAACAGTAGCACCTTTGATAGATGGTTGAGTTTCTGCAACTGTCAATTCGACAGTAGTAGGAACGGTAACACCAATCACTTCAGTTCCGTAGAATTGGATCTTCACATCAGAGTTTTCAAGGATGTAAAGCAATTCGTTTTCAACGTTGACTACAGGAATTTCGTATTGGTCGTAAGTTTCTGTATTCATGAAGTATGCTGTGTCATCCATTTTGTACAAGTATTGAGCTGGGACAGTCTCGATGATGGCTTGTTCAAATTTTTCCTCTGGACGATAGCTTGTATCAAATGTAGAACCAGTACGGACATCACGCAATTTCATACGCATGATTGTGTTTCCTTTACCTGGTTTGTGGTGGCTAGCTTCCAAAACGCGGATCAATTTTCCGTCAGCTGTTTCAAAGGTCATACCAGCTTTTAATTTACTTGCTTCAATCATGTTTTTACCTCTTTAATAAATATTATTACTCTTCATTTTACCATAAAATACTCTGGAAATAAAGCCAAAATAGTTATTGGGAGTTGGTAGAGAAGAAAAAACCAACCTTAGGGCTGGTTTTGTTCTGTCTAGTTTTCTTTCAACTTAGCCAATTCCTGGGCAAGTAGTTTAAGGGCAACTTGTGGGTTGGCTTGGCCTTTGGTTGCCTTCATAAGGAATCCTGTGAAGGCCTTGTCTGCGTTACGTTTGCCTGACTTGAAGTCGGCAACGGCAGCTTCGTTATCCGCAAAGACTTGGTGGATGATTGGAATCAGAACATCTGGATCAGAGATTTGTACCAAGCCTGCTTTTTCCACGTATTCACGCGCGCCACCGCCATTTTTAGCTAGGTGGACAAAGACTTTTTTGGCAATCTTAGAAGAGATAGTGCCGTCTTCGATGATGGCAATCATTTCTACTAAGTTTTCTGGTGTCAATTCGATTTGTTCCAGTGTTTTACCTTCGGCGTTCAAGAACTGAGCGACTTCACCTTGGAGCCAGTTAGAGACTTGTTTGGCATCGCCACCGAGGGCAACAGCTTTTTCAAAGAAGTCAGAAGTGACTTTGTTTGCAGTCAACTGGCTGGCATCGTAGTCTGACAAGCCAAAATCAGATACGTAGCGAGCACGGCGTTCTTTTGGGAACTCTGGCAATTCTGTTCGCATTTCCTCAATCCACTCGTCTGAGATTTCAAAGAGTGGGAGGTCTGGTTCTGGGAAGTAGCGGTAGTCTGCAGCACCTTCTTTGACACGCATGAGGATGGTTGCCTTGTTAGTTTCATCGTAACGGCGTGTTTCTTGGCGAATTTGACCACCTGAGCGAAGGATTTCAGCCTGACGTTGAACTTCGTACTCAAGACCCTTGCGAACGTTTGAGAAGGAGTTGAGGTTTTTCAACTCAGTCTTGGTACCGAATTTTTCTTGACCATAAGGACGAAGGGAGATATTGGCATCCACACGCATGGAACCTTCTTCCATCTTAACGTCAGAAATGCCAGCGTACTGGATGACTTCCTTGAGGGCAGTCAGATAAGCATAGGCTTCTTCTGGGGAACGCATGTCCGCTTCAGATACAATCTCAATCAATGGCACCCCTTGGCGGTTGAGGTCAACATAAGAGTAGCCATCTGTGCCGTGGGTGTTTTTACCAGCATCTTCTTCCAAGTGAGCGCGCTCGATACCGATTTTCTTAGTTGTACCGTCTTCTAGCTCCACTTCAATCCAGCCGTTGTAACCGATTGGCTCATCAAACTGGGAAATTTGGTAGGCTTTTGGATTATCAGGATAGAAGTAGTTCTTGCGGTCAAAGTGCATTTTTTTGTGGATGTCCATGTTGAGGGCAAGAGCTGCCTTGATACCGGCATCGACAACACCCTTATTGAGAACTGGCAGAACACCTGGGAAGGACCAGTCAATCACGTTGGTGTTGGCATTTTGGTCATTTCCAAAGTGGGCAGATGTAGGTGAGAAGATTTTTGAATTGGTGTTGAGCTCTACGTGGACTTCAAGTCCAATGACTGTTTCAAAGTTCATTAGTTGTCACCTCCAAAAATCACGGGTTGTTGTTTGTGGTAGTCTGTTGTTGCTTCAAAGGCAGCAGCAGCTTGGTAAATGGTCTCTTCTGAGTATTTAGGACCAATCAATTGGAGACCGACAGGTAGACCTTGAGCAAATCCAGCAGGAATAGAAATTCCTGGAAGACCAGCTAAGTTGACTGGGATGGTCAAAAGGTCAGCCAAGTACATGGCAACTGGATCGTGGTTGAGTGAATCCAAGTCATAGGCAACGCTTGGAGCAGTTGGTCCTAGGATTAAATCGTAATCCGCAAAGACTTTTTCGAAATCTTGGATGATGAGGGTACGAACTTGTCCAGCCTTCTTGTAATAGGCATCGTAGTAACCTGATGAAAGGCTAAATGTTCCAAGCATGATACGGCGTTTCACTTCTTCACCGAAACCTTGGCTACGGCTGTTTACATAGATTTCGTCAAGATTCGTCGCATTCTCTGCGCGGTAGCCGTAACGGATACCGTCAAAGCGTTGCAAGTTTGAGGAGGCTTCCGATGAAGCGATGATGTAGTAAACGGCAACCCCGTATTTAGAGTGAGGAAGGCTGACTTCTTCAACGATAGCACCAAGTTTTTCGAAGTGTTTAGCTGCATTCAGAATGGTTTCCTTAACCTCTGGGTCAATCCCTTCACCAAGGTATTCCTTAGGCAAAGCAATTTTCATGCCCTTGATGTCTTGACCGATTTTTGAAGTAAAGTCAGCAATGCGGACAGGAGCAGAAGTAGAGTCTTGTGCATCTTCGCTGGCAATCGCATTGAGCAAGAGGGCATTTTCCTTAACAGTAGGAGCAAAAGGTCCAATCTGGTCTAATGAGCTACCGAAGGCAATGAGACCGAAACGTGAAACGGTTCCGTAGGTTGGTTTGAGACCAACGATCCCGTTGAAGGCAGCAGGTTGGCGGATGGAACCGCCAGTGTCAGAACCAAGTGACAAGCGGACTTGCCCAGAAGCTACGGCTGCCGCAGAACCGCTTGATGAACCACCAGGAACCTTGCTATGGTCCCAAGCATTTTTAGTCGCACCGTAGTGAGAAGTTTCACCAGACCCCCCCATGGCAAACTCGTCCATGTTGGTTTTTCCGACAACAATCATACCCTTAGCTTTGGCATTGGCAACGGCTGTCGCATCAAAGATGGGCTCATAGTTGTAGAGCATTTTTGAGGCAGCAGTTGTAAGGATACCGTCGGTAGAGATATTATCCTTAACAGCAAGTGGAATTCCTGAAAGAAGATTATCAGCGTCAATTCCAGCTTCATCAATAGCTTTAGCTTGGGCAAGAGCTTGTTCTTCAGCGATGGTTACAAAAGCGTTGATAGCTGTCTCGCGAGACTTGATATCTTCAAGCGTTGCTTGGGTCAATTCAGTTGCAGAAATTTCCTTTGAGACAAGGAGGTTGTGCAAGTCTTCAATAGTTTTGTTATTAAAAGTCATTAGGCATCTCCTCCATCATCTAGGATAGCTGGTACCTTGATATAGTAGTTTTCTTTTTCAGGTACGTTTTTAAACAAGCGGTCACGGCCTGTTCCTTCTTCGGCCACATCAGGGCGGAGTACGGTCTTGCGGTCTGCCATGGTTGTAGTAGGTGCGACACCAGTTGTGTCGACTTCGCCTAGCAACTCAACCATATCAACAATTTTAGACAAGGTTGTCGCAAAGGCAGCAGTTTCTTCTTCAGAGAATCTTAATTTTGAAAGATTGGCAACGTGTGTTACCTCTTCTTGCGTAATTTTCATCTTGCATCCTTTCGTGAAATGATGATTTTTAGTCTGTTCTATTTTACCATATTTTCCTATAAATAAGGGAGTCGAACTGAAAAGAAATAGAAATTGAAAAATCGCTTTTAATTCGCTATAATAGTTAAACTAAAAGAAAAATTGAGTGAGACTAGAGATTAATGTAGGAAGAATTTCTCGAAAGATGAGCTAGGATAGAAAATATGCTACATAATTTTTTTACAAGATTCCAAACCGTTCCTCCTCCCATTCCGCTTTTTTGGTATGGGATTATGATGCTTCTTTTAGTGCTTTGTATTTATGGAGCACTTGCTTATCACAAAAATCTAAAATTTGTCTACTTGTTTAAGGGAATTCAGATACTCCAGTTGCTGGCTCTTTATAGTTGGTATGTTGGTTTTGGGATTCCATTTTCAAACAGTCTCCCTTTTTATCATTGCCGTTTGGCCATGTTTGCGGTAGTTTTCTTGCCAGATAAATGGCGGAGCAAGCAATATTTTGCCTTCTTAGGAGCAAGTGGAGCGGTATTTGCCTTGGTTTACCCGGTTTTTGACCCCTATGATTTCCCCCATATCACCAGTTTTTCATTTTTGATTGGGCACTATGCCCTTCTAGTGAATTCCTTGATTTACTTGATGAATCACTATGACAAGACCTTGCTCAAGAAATATATGATTGTGGCCTATACCTTTATTCTCAATCTCTTTCTAGTTGGGGTTAATCAGGTGACGGGTGGAAATTATGGTCTCTTAAGAGATACACCGTTTATCTCGAATGCTCCTCTATGGATAAAGTACCTTCTTGTGTCGGTCATCCTCTCACTGGCTCTGGTTCTTTTTGATATCTTGTTCAAGAAACGGTGGAAAAAGAGAAATCAGGCGCAATCTGTGCTCTAGCTTGCCTTTTCATCAAACGAGCAATTGAAAAACTCCTCAAAATCCGCTATAATGGAGAGTTGAAAGGAATGGTAAAATCCAATGTAAACATCATTCTTAGCTACTGAAACAACTAAAAATAGAAAATCAAAGAAAGAGAACTTATGACTATTCAAGAAGAAATTAAGAAACGTCGTACTTTTGCCATCATCTCCCACCCGGACGCGGGTAAAACAACCATCACTGAGCAGTTGCTTTACTTTGGGGGCGAGATTCGTGAGGCTGGTACGGTTAAAGGAAAGAAAACAGGGACTTTTGCCAAGTCTGACTGGATGGATATTGAGAAACAACGTGGGATTTCGGTCACTTCATCTGTTATGCAGTTTGACTACGACGGCAAGCGCGTGAATATCCTCGACACACCAGGGCACGAGGATTTCTCAGAAGATACTTATCGTACCTTGATGGCGGTGGATGCTGCCGTCATGGTCGTGGACTCTGCCAAGGGTATCGAGGCCCAAACCAAGAAATTGTTTGAGGTTGTGAAGCACCGTGGCATTCCAGTCTTTACCTTTATGAACAAGCTGGACCGTGACGGTCGTGAGCCACTGGACCTCTTGCAAGAACTAGAAGAAGTCCTTGGCATTGCGAGTTATCCAATGAACTGGCCAATCGGGATGGGGAAAGCCTTTGAAGGCTTGTATGACCTCTATAACCAACGCTTGGAACTCTATAAAGGAGATGAGCGTTTTGCCAGTCTGGAAGAAGGGGATAAGCTCTTTGGAAGCAACCCATTTTATGAGCAAGTAAAAGAGGATATCGAACTCCTGAATGAAGCAGGAAATGAGTTTTCAGAAGAAGCCATTCTCGCAGGTGATTTGACTCCGGTCTTCTTCGGATCAGCCCTGACTAACTTTGGGGTACAGACCTTCCTTGAAACTTTTTTGAAATTTGCTCCAGAGCCACATGGACACAAGAAAACAGATGGCGAAATTGTCAATCCTTACGACAAGGATTTCTCAGGGTTTGTCTTTAAAATCCAAGCTAACATGGATCCTCGTCACCGTGACCGTATCGCCTTTGTCCGCATCGTATCAGGTGAATTTGAGCGTGGAATGAGTGTCAACCTGCCTCGTACTGGGAAGAGTGCCAAACTGTCGAATGTCACTCAGTTTATGGCGGAAAGTCGTGAGAATGTGACCAATGCCGTGGCAGGTGATATTATCGGGGTTTACGATACAGGGACTTATCAGGTTGGAGACACTTTGACGGTTGGAAAAAACAAGTTTGAGTTTGAACCACTGCCAACCTTTACTCCTGAAATTTTCATGAAAGTTTCTGCCAGGAACGTCATGAAACAAAAATCCTTCCACAAGGGGATTGAACAATTGGTGCAGGAAGGAGCTATTCAGCTTTATAAGAACTACCAAACAGGCGAGTATATGCTAGGCGCTGTTGGTCAACTCCAGTTTGAAGTCTTTAAGCACCGCATGGAAGGTGAGTACAACGCTGAAGTTGTCATGACTCCAATGGGTAAAAAGACAGTTCGTTGGATCAAGCCAGAGGACCTAGACGAGCGCATGTCATCAAGCCGCAATATCTTGGCAAAAGACCGTTTTGACCAACCAGTCTTCCTCTTCGAAAATGACTTTGCCCTCCGCTGGTTTGTCGACAAGTATCCAGACGTGGAGTTGGAGGAAAAAATGTAAATCGTTACAAATGACTAGCAACATAAAGTTGCTGTCATTTGACGGTAACCGCTATGGCGGTCTACCTAAACGCTTCACTAGGAAAAATCCACGAATATTATCGATTCGTGGATTTTTCCGTCGTAAATGGTAAGGAAGCGAACTGGCGAACTGCCTCACTAACTGAGTTTTACAAATGGAATCGATTTGTAAAACTCAGTGTCGTAGTTCAGGAACTTTATTTGTTTGTGTAACAATCTAAGTAACTAACGCCAAGTTTCTATGGAACTTGGCTAGGCGCTCCACTAATAAAGTTTTACGAATAGTATCGATTCGTGGATTTTTTCATATAGTAAAGGTAATTGAAGTCAAAGGTAAATTAAAAACCCCAGAGAAATCATGGTATGTGAATTCTTCTGAGGTTTTTCTAGTTTCCATATTTTTGATAAAAATCGACCTTGACCTGAATGAAGGTTTCGGCTTCGCGTAGTAGCTGCAGGAGGGTGGCACGGGTCTCAAACTCCTCACGTGTTTTAGGGAGACTCCGATTGCGGAAGACTTGCAGATAACGTTCAATGTCATCAAGCAGGTCGTGAGCAGGATTGGTCTGGCTTAGCTGGGCAGCAATCTTAGAAAAGAGCTGGGCCAAAATCAAACTCTCACTTGCGGCTAGGTGACAAGTATTGACCTGCTGGGCCATATTTCGCAGGATACGACTTTGTCGCTGTCTCATCTCAAAGTAGTGGATGTGGTAGTCCGTCTGGTGAAAGAGGTGATCCGAGTGATCCAAATAGACTAACTTGAGGGCCTCATCAAGGAGTTCGTCTAATTGGTCAACGAGTTGGGCTTGATTGCGCCCGTCTCCCCTTGACAGATAGTATTTAAAGCGAAGCAGGATGCCCTTTAACTTTTCTTCGACCTGAAGGTGGTAGCTTTGAATGGCTTTCTCGCGAGAGGGCATGTAAAGGTTGACCAATAGAGCAAAGCTTGTCCCAATGAGAAAGAGGAGCACTTCATTGAGCAAGAGGTCTGGAGAGGTAGACTTCTGTACCAAGAGATGACTGACCAAGACACTGCTAGGGGTGATGCCGATTTCCCAGCCCATTTTATAGGCTAGGGGCACGTAGAGAGCCAGATAGAGGCCGAGACTCCAGATGTGAAATCCTGTCAGTTGAAAGGCTAGAACACCTATAGCCAGTGCTAGGAGCATGGAAAAGAGGCGGTTACGGGCTAATTTCAGCGTACTTCTGCGCGTGTCGGATAGGCTTAAGAGGGCGATAATTCCAGCTGAAACTGCTGAAGATAACTCAAAAAAATAAGCGAGGAAACAAGCGAGGCAGGTCGCTAAGATCAGTTTTGTCGTACGTTGGGTGATAGACATGAGAATTTCCTATAATATTAGAATAAGAGTATAAAAGACAAGGCTTGGAAGACTTGTCTTAAAAAATCTATTTTTTACGTGCCGACGCGTACTCAGCTACTGCTGTAAAGAGGACGTCGGTAGAAGAGTTCAGGGCAGTTTCGCAGGAATCTTGGACGACACCGATGACAAAACCAACTCCGACTACCTGCATAGCAACGTCATTTGAAATCCCAAAGAGACTACAAGCGACGGGGATGAGGAGAAGTGATCCACCAGCGATTCCAGAAGCTCCACAGGCAGAAATAGCAGCGACGACACTGAGCACAAAGGCTGTACCAAAGTCGACAGAGATTCCTAGCGTATTGACTGCAGCTAGAGTCAGAATGTTAATGGTTACGGCTGCGCCAGCCATGTTAATAGTGGAGCCAAGTGGGATAGAAACGGAGTAGGTATCTGGATTGAGTCCTAGGTCTTGGCAGAGTTTCATGTTGACAGGGATATTAGCGGCAGAACTACGAGTAAAGAAAGCTGTAATTCCACTGACACGCAAACATTTAAAAACAAGGGGATAAGGATTTTTTCTCATAAGGAGAAAGGCAATGAGGGGATTGATGACAAGGGCCACAAAAGCCATAGTTGCAATCAAGAGTCCTAGCAAAATTCCGTAGTTAGCAAGGCTGGTAATTCCTTTATCAGAGATGGTCTTGAAGACCAAGCCCATAATTCCGAAAGGTGCCAAATTGATAATCCACTCCACAATCTTGGAAGTTACACCAGCCATGGTTTTGAGCAATTCCTTGCTGTTTTTGCTAGCTTCTCTCATAGCAAGTCCAAAGACAACAGCCCATGATAGAATTCCAATATAGTTGGCTTTGACGACGGCGTTGAGGGGATTGTCCACGAGATTCAGCAGGAGGTTGCTGAGAACTTGACCGATGCCGTCTGGTGGGGCAATCTCTGTGCTCGCACTGCTGAGAGTAATCTGGACCGGGAAGAGAAAACTAGCCAGTACAGCAATCAAGGCAGCTGCAAAGGTGCCGAGTAGATAGAGAAAAATAACGGTCTTCATATTCGTATCTTGCCCTTTTTGATGTTGTGAGAGGGCATTTGCGACGAGGGTAAAGACCAAGACAGGAGCGATGGCTTTCAGACCCCCAACGAATAGGTCACCGAGAATGCCGAGCCCCGACAGACTAGGAAAAAGTAGCCCTAGAGAGGCTCCCAGAAGCATGCCGATTAGGATACGTTTGATGAGGCTGGCCTTGTTCCAGGCTCGAATGATTCTTTTCATAATAGTCTCCTTCAAAGTGTATTGTTTATGATTATAGTATAAATATGCCGTTGAGGCAAGTCTTTTTTTGAGTTTGGGGGAATATCGGAATATTTATGAGGGATTTGAACGGGATGATTTGTGGTATAATACTAAAAAGGAGTTTTGTATGCAAGAATTTTTTCAACGTTATCTTGATAAATTGGATGTAACAACTGTATTAGAGAATGTCTTGACCAAGGTGATTTCTCTTTTGATTCTCTTTCTGCTATTTTATATAGCTAAAAAGATGCTTCATGCGGCTGTCCGAAAGATTGTCAAGCCCTCGCTTAAATTTTCAAATCGGGATGCAGGCAGACAAAAGACCATTTCTCGTTTACTTGAGAATATTTTTAACTACACACTTTATTTCTTTTTAATCTACTGTATCTTGTCCATTTTAGGCTTGCCAGTTTCCAGCCTCCTTGCTGGGGCAGGGATTGCTGGGGTAGCCATTGGAATGGGCGCACAAGGTTTTCTGTCTGACGTTATCAATGGTTTCTTTATCCTCTTTGAACGCCAGCTCGATGTGGGCGACGAAGTGGTCCTCACAAATGGTCCTATTACCGTATCTGGAAAGGTTGTCAGTGTAGGAATCCGTACGACCCAACTTCGCAGTGACGACCAAGCCCTTCACTTTGTTCCCAACCGAAATATCACTGTTGTTAGCAACTTCTCTCGTACAGAGTAGCCCTGCTATTTTAGCAGATTTGTGGTACAATAGAAGGAGTTTGGTAAAGGAGAGAGTATGCTATTTGTAGAGAAAAAACTAGGTCACAATTGTACCTGGATAGACCTTGATGTGGACAAGATTAAAAACATGGAAGATCTTTCTGACGTCTATGGATTGGACAAGGAAACCATCGAGTATGCTCTAGATAGAAATGAACGAGCCCATATGGATTATAACCGTGAAACGGGGACGGTAACCTTCATTTATAATGTTCTTGATTTAGAAAAAGACAAAGAATATTATGAAGCGATTCCGATGACCTTTATCGTTGAAAAACAACGGTTGATCACTATCAGCAATCACAAGAATACTTATGTGATTAAACGCATGGCAACCTACCTTGAAAGCCATGAAATTATTTCCATCTACAAATTTCTTTTTGCCAGTTTAGAGATTATTAGCAATGCTTATTATCCAGTTATTGAAGAGATGGATAAAAGTAAGGATGAAATCAGTGCACTTCTTCGTCAAAAAACAACTAAAAAAAATCTTTTTGCCCTCTCTGACTTGGAAACTGGTATGGTTTACCTGACAGCAGCTGCCAAACAAAATTGTCTCCTCTTGGAACACATCCAAGGGCATGCTCTTTATCGCAATTTTAATGAGGTAGAAAGAGAGCAGTTTGACGATGCCATGATTGAAGCGCACCAGTTGGTTTCGATGACAGACTTGATTTCTCAAGTTTTGCAACAACTCTCAGCCTCTTACAACAACATCCTAAATAATAATCTAAATGATAATTTGACAACTTTGACCATTATCTCAGTCTTGCTAGCTATCCTTGCGGTTATTACAGGATTCTTCGGAATGAATGTTCCCTTACCGTTTGCAGATGAACCAAATGCTTGGATTTATATTTTGATAGCTAGTCTCATTTTATGGGTAGTCTTAGCCCAATATTTAAAGAATATTGCTAGAAATTAAAAAGAAAAGGAGCCAGAATGGCGATTGAAAATTATATGCCAGATTTTGCTGTGGAAGCAGTTTATGATCTGACGGTCCCAAGCCTGCAAGCGCATGGTATCAAGGCTGTTTTGGTCGATCTGGACAATACCCTCATTGCTTGGAACAACCCTGATGGAACGCCAGAGATGAAGCAATGGCTACATGATCTCCGTGACGCGGGCATTCGCATCATCGTGGTCTCAAATAACACCAAAAAACGAGTTCAACGAGCAGTTGAAAAGTTTGGGATTGATTACATTTATTGGGCTCTGAAGCCCTTCACATTTGGGATTGACCGTGCCATGAAGGAATTTCACTATGAGAAAAATGAAGTGGTCATGGTCGGCGACCAGCTCATGACCGATATACGGGCAGCTCACCGTGCAGGTATTCGCTCGATCTTAGTCAAACCCTTGGTCCAACACGACTCTATCAAAACGCAGATCAACCGAGCTCGCGAGCGCCGTGTCATGAAGCAAATTACTGAAAAGTACGGACCGATTACATATAAAAAAGGAATCTAACTATGGAAGAAATTCTCTGTATTGGTTGTGGAGCAACCATTCAGACGACAGACAAGGCTGGTCTAGGATTTACTCCCCAATCAGCACTCGAAAAAGGCTTGGAGACTGGAGAAGTCTATTGTCAACGCTGTTTTCGTCTCCGGCATTACAATGAAATCACAGATGTCCAGTTGACGGACGATGATTTCCTCAAACTCTTGCACGAGGTGGGAGACAGTGATGCCTTGGTGGTCAATGTCATTGATATTTTTGACTTTAATGGCTCTGTCATCCCAGGATTACCACGCTTTGTATCGGGCAATGATGTTCTCTTAGTTGGAAATAAGAAAGATATTCTGCCCAAGTCAGTTAAACCGGGCAAGATTAGCCAGTGGCTCATGGAACGTGCCCACGAAGAAGGACTTCGTCCTGTTGATGTCGTCCTGACTTCGGCTCAGAATAAGCATGCTATCAAGGAAGTCATTGACAAGATTGAACACTACCGTAAGGGACGCGATGTCTATGTGGTCGGTGTGACTAACGTTGGAAAATCAACCCTCATCAACGCCATTATCCAAGAAATCACGGGTGACCAGAATGTCATCACGACTTCCCGCTTTCCAGGGACAACCTTGGACAAGATTGAGATCCCGCTTGACGACGGGTCTTATATCTACGATACACCGGGGATTATCCACCGTCACCAGATGGCCCACTACTTGACGGCAAAAAACCTCAAGTATGTCAGCCCTAAAAAGGAAATCAAGCCCAAAACCTATCAGCTCAATCCGGAACAAACCCTTTTTCTAGGTGGTTTAGGACGATTTGACTTCATTGTAGGAGAAAAACAAGGTTTTACCGCTTTCTTTGACAATGAACTTAAATTGCATCGTACCAAGCTAGAAGGAGCAACTGACTTCTACGACAAGCACCTCGGAACCCTTCTGACACCGCCAAATAGCAAGGAAAAAGAAGATTTTCCAAAACTTGTCCAACACGTCTTTACCATCAAGGACAAGACAGATTTAGTCATCTCAGGACTAGGCTGGATCCGCGTAACAGACACCGCCAAAGTCGCTGTCTGGGCACCAGAAGGCGTCGCCGTTGTCACACGCAAAGCAATCATTTAAAATAAAATCGCTGAGCGAACAAAGTGAGCTCATACAGAGATAGTTATTGCCGTGGTGTGATTGTCAATCGTTAGATTGGCAAGGGGCACAATTGAGACCAAGGCTCAATTGTGAGGTCAGGAAATCCATTTTTCAAAGATGAGATCTTTGGAAAATTAGTTCCGACCGTCCCTCACCACTTAAAATAACTATCAAAAAAGGAAGAAAGATTATGTCATTAACATCGAAACAACGTGCCTTCCTCAACAGCCAGGCACATACCCTCAAACCCATCATCCAAATCGGGAAAAATGGTCTCAACGACCAAATCAAAACCAGCGTCCGTCAAGCTCTTGACGCGCGTGAATTGATCAAGGTAACGCTCTTACAAAACACAGATGAAAACATCCACGAAGTAGCTGAAATCTTGGAAGAAGAAATTGGTGTGGATACTGTCCAAAAAATCGGACGCATCTTGATTTTGTTTAAACAATCCAGCAAGAAAGAAAATCGCAAGATTTCTAAAAAAGTCAAAGAAATCTAAAACCTACTCCAAACAACTGTTTTTACAGAGAATTAAAGGAAGACGAGCCTATGGCAATCGAATTATTGACTCCCTTTACCAAGGTAGAGTTGGAGCCAGAAATCAAGGAGAAAAAACGCAAACAAGTCGGGATTTTAGGGGGGAATTTTAACCCCGTTCACCATGCCCATCTTGTTGTGGCGGACCAAGTACGACAACAGTTGGGACTGGACCAGGTCCTGCTCATGCCCGAATACCAACCACCTCATGTAGATAAAAAGGAAACCATCCCCGAGCACCATAGGCTCAAGATGCTTGAGTTGGCGATTGAGGGAATTGAAGGCTTAGCCATTGAAACCATTGAGTTAGAGCGCAAGGGCA
Organism: Streptococcus oralis; assembly: GCF_026782285.1. Classification (GTDB taxonomy): domain Bacteria; phylum Bacillota; class Bacilli; order Lactobacillales; family Streptococcaceae; genus Streptococcus; species Streptococcus oralis_CG. Next base: position 189,609 of record NZ_JAKUWG010000002.1, on the reverse strand, counting down.
TTTCCTACACCTACGACACCATGAAGATTTTGACAGAGCAACATCCAGATACGGATTATTACTTCATTATCGGTGCGGATATGGTGGACTATCTGCCTAAGTGGTATCGGATTGATGAACTGGTTGATATGGTTCAGTTTGTGGGGGTTCAGCGCCCACGCTACAAGGCAGGAACTTCCTATCCAGTCATCTGGGTGGATGTGCCTCTCATGGATATCTCATCCAGCATGGTGCGTGATTTCCTTGCCCAAGGTCGGAAACCCAACTTTCTCCTACCTCAGCCAGTGCTTGACTACATCGAGAAGGAGGGACTTTACTGATGGCATACCAAGACTACATCAACTGCTCCCGTGAGGAATTGCTAGAAAAAATGGCAGAGCTTCTGCCTGAAAAACGCTTAACCCATTGTTTGGGTGTAGAGCGTGCAGCCATAGAGCTTGCCCAGCGATTTGGAGTCGATGCTGAGAAAGCTGGTCTAGCAGGCCTTCTTCATGATTATGCTAAAAAGTTGTCAGATCAGGAATTTCTAGACTTGATTGACCGTTACCAATTAGACCCTGACCTCAAAAACTGGGGCAATAATGTCTGGCATGGCATGGTTGGCATCTACAAGATTCAGGAGGACTTGGATTTGCATGATCCAGAAATCCTGCGAGCTATTGAAATCCATACAGTCGGTGCTGGTCAGATGACCGATCTAGATAAAGTCATCTACGTCGCAGATTATATCGAGCACAATCGTGCCTTTCCAGGCGTGGACCAGGCACGTGAGATTGCTGTGCTATCGCTCAATAAAGCGGTGGCCTACGAAACAGCTCGTACCGTGGAGCATCTAGCTCATCAGGGATTCCCCATCTATCCCCAAACCCTTGAAACCTATAACGCCTTTGTGCACTATTTGAAAGAGGACTAAATGAACGAAAAAGAATTACTAGAACTAGTCGTGAAAGCGGCTGATGAGAAACGTGCGGAGGATATCCTCGCACTTGACGTACAAGATTTGACTAGCGTGACGGACTATTTTGTTATCACGAGCTCAATGAATAGCCGTCAGTTGGACGCTATTGCTGACAATATCCGTGAAAAAGTAGCTCAAGCAGGCTTTAAAGGCAGCCATGTCGAAGGCGATGCAGCTGGAGGCTGGGTGTTGTTGGACCTAGGCGGTGTCGTTGTGCATATCTTCTCAGAAGAAATGCGTGCCCACTATAACTTAGAAAAACTATGGCATGAGGCGGATTCAGTAGATATATCTGAAACTCTGGCGTAGAAGATGAACTCAGTTGCAGTCAACTGGGTTTTATTTGCTTATTTTAGAAAAAATGGATAGAAAGGTGAGAGCGTCGTGTTTTGTTCATATCGAAACTGAACACGAGCTAAAAGCTACGAGAAAAAGATAAACTTCCTTTGTATCTGACGATACAGCAGAAAGTTTCCTATTTTCTCCTTGCTTTTAACACTCTTTGTATCTTAGAAAGGATTTGAACCCGTCCTGTAATCGTCGGAAAATAGATAGCCTTCCTTGGAGCTTGGCTCCATCGTCAAGCTCCTAATTTTCATTCCGATTACTGGCGGACTTGGTATCATGATTATGGCAACTTATGAAACCTTTGCGGCTGTTTACGATGCTGTGATGGATGATAGTTTATACGATAAATGGACGGATTTTTCTCTGCGCCATTTGCCAAAAACTAAGGAGAGAAAGAAGCTTTTGGAATTGGCCTGTGGGACAGGCACTCAGTCTGTCCGCTTTTCTCAGGCTGGTTTCGATGTGACGGGACTTGACTTGAGCGCGGATATGCTGAAGATTGCGGAGAAGAGAGCTACTTCAGCCAAGCAAAAGATTGATTTTATTGAAGGCAATATGCTGGATTTATCCAAGGCTGGTAAGTACGACTTTGTTACGTGTTACTCGGACTCTATCTGCTACATGCAGGATGAGGTGGAGGTAGGAGACGTCTTTAAGGAAGTCTATAATGCCCTCAATGAAGACGGAGTATTCATCTTTGACGTGCATTCGACCTACCAGACAGATGAAGTTTTTCCAGGCTATTCCTATCATGAAAATGCGGAAGATTTTGCCATGCTTTGGGACACCTATGAGGACGAAGCACCTCACTCCATCGTGCATGAGTTGACCTTCTTTATCAAGGAGGCTGACGGTTCCTTTAGTCGCCACGATGAAGTGCATGAGGAACGAACCTATGAGGTCTTGACCTATGATATCTTGCTGGAACAAGCTGGTTTCAAGTCTTTTAAACTCTATGCGGACTTTGAGGACAAGGAGCCAACAGACACCACTACCCGTTGGTTTTTTGTCGCGCAGAAGTAGGAGATTATCATGACCATCACAGGTATTATCGCGGAGTTCAATCCTTTTCATAATGGGCACAAATACCTGCTGGATCAGGCGGAGGGACTGAAAATCGTTGCCATGTCTGGGAATTTCATGCAGCGTGGAGAGCCTGCTATCGTGGACAAGTGGACACGGGCTCAGATGGCGCTTGAAAATGGAGCGGATCTGGTAGTGGAATTGCCCTTTTTAGTCAGTGTTCAGGCGGCGGATTTCTTCGGTCAAGGGGCTGTGGATATCTTGGCTCGGTTGGGGATTGATAGGCTAGCTTTTGGGACGGAGGAGCTTCTGGATTACCAGAAAATTGCAGACTTATACACAGAACAAGGTGCTGAGATGGAGAAATTTGTGGAAAATCTACCTGATCCTCTCTCTTATCCCCAGAAAACCCAAGCCATGTGGAAGGAATTTGCAGGTCTTGATTTTTCAGGCAATACCCCCAATCATGTTCTAGCTTTAGCCTATGCCAAGGCAGTTGCGGGACGTAAAATTAAACTCCATCCGATTCAGCGCCAGGGCGCGGGCTATCACTCTGTGGATAAGAATGAGGACTTTGCCTCGGCAACAGCCATCCGTCAGCACCAATCAGACCAAGATTTCTTAGAACGTTTTATGCCTTCTCTTGACCTCTTTGAGCAGGCGTGTAAGGTGAGCTGGGATGACTATTTTCCCTTGCTCCGCTATCAAATCTTGTCAAATCCTGACCTAACGACCACCTACCAGGTCAATCAAGAAATGGCTGTGCGCATCAAGGAAGCTATTAAGACGGCTCAGTCTGTTGACGAATTGGTCGAGGCGGTTGCCACCAAACGCTACACCAAGGCGCGTGTCAGACGCCTCTTGACTTATATTTTGGTGCAGGCTAGAGAAAGTGACTTGCCAGAAGGCATCCATGTCCTTGGCTTTACCGAAAAAGGCAGACAACACCTCAAGTCTCTGAAAGAGCAGGTCCATTTAGTCAGCCGCATTGGCAAAGAACCTTGGGATGCTATGACTCAAAAGGCAGATCAGATTTACCAACTAGGACACCCAAATATAGCGGAGCAGAATTTCGGTAGAGTGCCGATTAGAATAGAATCAAACTCAGTCTACTGAAAGGTAGGCTTTTTCATTTTAGAAATTTTAGCTAGCAAATTGAAGGTAAATTTTTGGAAAATGACAGACTTCCTAAGTTAAAAAATCAGTGAAAAATTTTAGTTTAATAACTAGATTCTTGTCCTCGGATCCGCTTAATAACTCTTATTTTGTGGTATAATCATGATAATATAGATTAAAAGGGGTATATATGAAAAATATAGTGACGAGGATTCTTAATTTTTTTCTGAATTTTAAACAGCTACTGAAATATCCATTTCAAAGACCATCATGGAGTAGTAATGTTAGAATTGTTGAATGGTACAAAATATTTATAGCCAGTATATGGGTACTGTATCTTGCACTTGAGATTGAACAATTTAAACGCTTTGCTTCACCTATTTATAAATTTGTATCTAATTATAATTTTTTAAAAGATATTATTTCAATGTTATATGAGAATCGTGTAATAATATTGTTAGCACTGACTATACCAATAATACTATTCTGGTTTTTAGACATAATTTTTAAAAAAGTGAGTTATAAGAAACTAAACCCAGAGCTATTTCCAGAATATGACTTGGATGACTATCCTTATCAAACTCATCTGGTGGAGTTTTTAAATAGTTCAGATTCTATTCATAATGTCTTCTGGTTGGATGGTTCTTGGGGAAGTGGGAAAACATTTTTTATAAAGACGTTTTTTGAAAATCAAATTTACAAAAAGAAAGAAATCTACTATATTTCCTGCTTTGGGATAAAAACAAGAGAGCAAGCCGAGAAAATATTGATCAATGAAATAGAAAAACAATCCATACTTGGAAATTTGGACTTTATTCCACTTGTTGGAGGAGTTTTTAAATGGTTCTTTAAAACAGTTGGAACGGATTTGATGAAGCGAGATTCTATCATTATTTTTGATGATTTCGAACGGGTCTCATATGCAGAAACATCAGATAACCCTTCAGATTACAATGATTTATTGGGTTATATTGACTATCTTTCTGAGAATAAAAAATTTAAAATTATTGTAATTTTAAATAGTAAGGAAATGGAATCAACAAAGGAAAATCTCATTGATAAAAAATTTAAGCTGAATCATAATCGAATTGTATCTACAGGAGAAGTCATAGATAACATTTTGAGAAAAAGTAAGCTGAAGGATGATGATCTTGGGAAAATTCTATCATTAATTTTTAAAATTTATTATGTAGATATAGATGAAAAAGTCGTACAAAATAAGAAAAAAAACAGAAAAGTAGAGAAACCAAGTTTAAGAGAGTTCCAGAAGTCATTAGAAGAACTTTCGAATAAAACTGATGAAAGCGAGAAGGCAGATTGTATTATCAAGGGTATGAATGGTTGGGAAGAAATTGATAGTATTCTAGTATTGTTTTTTGAATGTTATATGTATTTTAATGGGATAGATAAGTATAACAAGTTAATTGAGTCTGACAGATATTTTCATTTTGAAATGTTAGCAAAGATTGTAGATTTTAATATTGAGGATCTTATAGTAATTTCATATGATCTTTCGAACGTAGATGGAGAATTATATAATAAGAAAAAGGCCTATCTTTCTCAACTTTTATCGTGTTTATGGAAGATAGGGCTAAGAAATTTATTTTTATCAGAAAAAACCAATAAGGTATTTTATCGTAACTATAATTATTCTAGTTATGAAATAGAGGAGCGTCTAGTTGAAATATACTATGATGTTTTAGACAAGAATATAAAAGATGATTATCGAATTAATAACATAGAGAGATTAGAAGATCCAGAATATCAGAACTTTATAAAAAAATATCTACCTTTGGAATCAAAAGGGAAAATTACAATTAATCAAATTCCACTAGATAAATTAATACAATAGAGCTTAGAATTAGGTGGCTCTTTGTCTAAAATTCACACAAAACTCTTCAATTTGGGTTTGTGAAAATCGGTTTTTTATGATAGAATATTAAGGAATGTATGTCATTCGATAAACAAATTTAATGAGGTAAAAACATGGAAATCATGACACTTGCGATTGCTGTTTTTGCCGTCATCATTGGTTTAGTCATTGGATATGTCAGCATCTCAGCTAAGATGAAATCATCTCAAGAGGCTGCAGAGTTGATGCTTCTAAATGCTGAACAAGAAGCAACTAATTTACGAGGACAAGCTGAGCGCGAAGCGGATTTATTGCTAAATGAAGCCAAGAGCGAAAGCAAGTCTCTTAAAAAAGAAGCACTATTGGAGGCCAAAGAGGAAGCCAGAAAATACCGTGAAGAAGTGGACGCTGAATTTAAGTCAGAACGTCAGGAGCTCAAGCAAATTGAAAGTCGTTTGACGGAGAGAGCTACGAGCCTTGACCGTAAGGACGACAATTTGACGAACAAAGAAAAAACACTTGAACAAAAAGAACAAAGTATTTCTGATAGAGCAAAAAACCTTGATGCACGTGAAGAGCAATTAGAGGAAGTCGAAAGACAAAAAGAAGCTGAACTTGAACGTATCGGCTCCCTTTCCCAAACTGAGGCTCGAGATATTATCTTGGCTCAGACAGAGGAAAACTTGAGCAAGGAAATTGCTAGCCGTATTCGTGAGGCTGAGCAAGAAGTCAAGGAACGTTCAGACAAGATCGCTAAAGACATCTTGGTTCAAGCTATGCAGCGTATCGCTGGTGAGTATGTAGCGGAGTCAACAAACTCTACAGTTCACCTACCAGACGATACCATGAAGGGACGCATTATCGGTCGTGAAGGTCGAAACATTCGTACCTTTGAAAGTTTGACAGGGGTCGATGTCATCATTGACGACACGCCAGAAGTGGTAACCTTATCAGGATTTGATCCGATTCGTCGTGAAATTGCTCGTATGACCATGGAAATGTTGCTCAAGGATGGCCGTATCCACCCAGCTCGTATCGAGGAGTTGGTGGAGAAAAACCGTCAAGAGATTGACAATAAAATCCGTGAATATGGTGAGGCTGCTGCCTATGAGATTGGTGCGCCAAACCTCCATCCAGACTTGATGAAGATCATGGGACGTTTGCAGTTCCGTACTTCATATGGACAAAATGTCTTGCGTCATTCGATTGAGGTTGCTAAGTTATCTGGTATCATCGCCAGTGAACTTGGTGAAAATGCAGCTCTTGCCCGTCGTGCTGGCTTCCTTCACGACATCGGGAAAGCTATTGACCGCGAGGTTGAAGGTAGCCACGTTGAGATTGGTACAGAGTTGGCTCGTAAGTACAAGGAACACCCAGTTGTGGTGAATACCATTGCTAGCCACCACGGCGATGTCGAAGCCGAAAGCGTCATTGCAGTGATCGTTGCTGCAGCAGATGCCTTGAGTGCAGCGCGTCCAGGTGCTCGTAGCGAGTCTCTTGAAAGCTATATCAAGCGTCTCCATGATTTGGAAGAAATCGCCAATGGCTTTGAAGGAGTGCAAAATAGCTTTGCCCTTCAAGCAGGACGTGAAATCCGTATCATGGTTAATCCAGGACAAATCAAGGACGACAAAGTCACAATCTTGGCTCACAAAGTTCGTGAGAAAATTGAAAACAATCTCGATTACCCAGGAAATATCAAGGTAACCGTGATCCGTGAACTTCGTGCAGTAGATTATGCTAAATAAAAAAATGAAATCAGATAAAAATCTGATTTCATTTTTTTATTATTACTAAACAAGAGATATTAACCATTTATCTAGGCGAGACCTCAATTGGAGATAAGTAAATTAAATCTTGTGTGGCATTATAACCTCCAACTTTGGCCTTTATATGAACATTTTGTCCTTTTCTGATATTTTCACCATTGAATGGTTTGAAAACAGGGTTAGAAATAAGGTTAATTTCAATAAATTTAAAATTAGGTCCAGTTGCTTCATCAGGATGATAATCTCCAGAATGAATAAGGATATCATACTTTGACTTCACCTTTGCTAAATCAGCAAAATTTCCATCAAATTCAATCGTTTTACCTTTATATTTTTGTACAAAATCTGTTATTATATTTTGCTCCTCTGTTTGTAGTAGCGTTTGAAATTCGGAGTTGTTTTCGATGGTAATTGTTGAAGATTGTGAGGGGCTAGTTGACGAAGTTTCAACAGAGTTTGATGATGAACTAGTTGAACTAGATTGGCTACTTGAACTTGTTGAGGATTCTTTAGAGGTAGATGAAGGTTTAGTAGTTTTTTCAGTAGATTTTTCTGTAACCGAACTAGGATTTGTAGACGAAGACAAAGAAGTAGACGAATTAGATTTGTTATTTTGGCTTACTCCAATTAAGATAAAAAATAAAATTAAAATAACAAAACCTCCAGCACTCAAATACGGAGCCAATTTCTTTAATTTGAGTTCCTTCTCAGTTAAAGGTGTTATTTCTACCTCAGCTTCTTTTTCAAAAAAACCAAAGATTCCAGCTTGGCCTTTTTCAAGAACGTGTATATGAACATCTTCTTTTTTGAGGTTTAAATCTAATAAACCATTTTCGATTGCCTCATCAACAGATTTTCCTTTATAAACTCCCATAAAAATCTCCTTTTTAATATTATTATAATTATCTCTTAAATAGAATAAAATAGCAAGTCTTTTTATATGTTATTCCTTTTTTTAATGCTACTTTATGCTAAATAAATAAGAAAGAGCAGTTGAAAAATTACTGCTTTTTTGTTACACTAGATAGAAAGACTGTAGAAGGATAACTGACGCTATCATCAGTATCCGAGAGAAATTTTACTTTATTTCACAGACTAACTAAAGGAGACATAATGGCAGACCGAGGCTTGCTAATCGTTTTTTCTGGTCCTTCAGGAGTTGGGAAAGGAACGGTTAGAAGAGAGATTTTTGAGAGTTCTGAGAATCAATTTCAATACTCTGTATCGATGACGACGCGTGCGCAACGTCCTGGTGAAGTGGACGGAGTGGACTATTTCTTCCGTACTCGTGAAGAGTTTGAAGAACTGATACGTCAAGGTCAGATGTTGGAATATGCAGAATATGTCGGTAACTACTATGGAACTCCTTTGACCTATGTCAATGAAACTCTGGACAAGGGAATCGATGTCTTTCTTGAGATTGAAGTCCAAGGAGCTCTTCAGGTTAAGAAAAAGGTTCCAGATGCTGTCTTTATCTTTCTAACACCACCAGACTTGGATGAATTGCAAGATCGTTTGGTAGGTCGTGGAACAGATAGCGCTGAAGTGATTGCCCAACGAATCGAAAAAGCCAAGGAAGAAATTGCTCTCATGCGTGAGTATGATTATGCTATTGTCAACGATCAGGTGCCCCTCGCTGCTGAGCGTGTCAAGCGCGTGATCGAAGCAGAACACTTCCGTGTGGACCGTGTCATTGGTCACTACCAGGAAATGTTGCCAAAATCTCCAACTACTCGATAAACTATAGGAAACAGGTACAAGCAAATGATGTTAAAACCCTCTATTGATACCTTGCTAGACAAGGTACCATCAAAATATTCACTCGTAATCTTGGAAGCAAAACGCGCCCACGAACTAGAAGCAGGCGCGCCAGCAACTCAAGAGTTTAAGTCTGAAAAATCAACTCTTCGCGCTTTGGAAGAAATCGAGTCAGGAAATGTAACCATTCACCCAGATCCAGAAGGAAAACGTGAAGCGGTTCGTCTCCGTATCGAAGAAGAAAAACGCCGCAGAGAAGAAGAAGAAAAGAAAATCAAAGAGCAAATCGCTAAAGAAAAAGAAGATGGTGAAAAAATTTAAGGTTGGGGGGACTCAATCTTATTTTTTCTATTGCAAGAATTTGCTGACAAGAAGGAGGTGAGAAGATGGCTATCGCAAAGATTATCGTGGATGTTCCCCTGATGCAGACGGACCAGCCATACAGCTACAAGGTCCCTGAGGAATTTGTAGAGATGCTGGAAGTCGGTATGCGGGTTCATGTACCCTTCGGCAAAGGCAATCGTTTGATCCAAGGAATCGTGTTAGGCTTGGAGTCCCAGTCGGATGAAGAAGCTGCCAATCAGGACTTGAAGGAGATTGCAGAGGTGCTGGATTTTTCCCCGGTTCTCACTCAAGAGCAACTATGGCTGGCTGAGGAGCTACGCAAGTCCGTCTTTTCTTACAAAATCTCCATTCTAAAAGCCATGTTGCCGGGATTTTTAAACTCTAGTTATGATAAGATTCTCTATCCTCTGGAAGGTCTGAGTCAGGCAGACAAAGAGCGTTTGTTTGGTTCAGAAGCTTCGCTAGCCTTTTCTTCTCTAGACTTTGCCAAACAGGCAGAAATGATGCGTTTGACTAGAAAAGGGCTACTCCGTTTAGAATACCAGGCAGTCGATCAAAAGAAGGTCAAGACCCAGTCTTGGTATGAGGTTGATGCTAATCGACTAGAGCAGACTGAGATTTCTACCCGTGCTAAGAAAAAGGCAGAGCTGAGAGACTATTTGCTGTCTCATCCTGAAAGTGCTCCTCTGGCTAGCTTGTTAGAGTCTTATTCGCGGGAGCAAGTCAACTTCTTTGTGGAACAAGGTGCTGTGTCCATAGTCCAAAAGGAAGTGCAACGCTCAGCTGTTTATTTTGAAGGCATTGAAGTCAGCCAACCTTTGGAATTGAATCCTGAACAAAGACAGGCACGTGATGCGGTTGTCAGTGCTATTGGCAGTCAACAGCCTCCTTTCCTCCTCCAAGGAATTACAGGAAGTGGGAAAACTGAGGTTTACTTACAGATCATCCAAGGAGCCTTGGACAAGGGCAAGACGGCCATTTTGCTGGTACCTGAGATTTCTCTGACGCCGCAGATGACAGAGCGTTTCATTGCTCGTTTCGGCGAGAAAGTGGCCATTCTTCACTCAGGCCTGTCCAGTGGTGAAAAGTACGATGAATGGCGCAAGGTTGAGCGCGGCGATGCCCAAGTTGTTATTGGCGCTAGATCAGCCATCTTTGCACCTTTGAAAAGTCTAGGCGTCATAATTATCGATGAAGAGCATGAAGCTAGCTACAAACAAGACAGCAATCCCCGTTATCATGCTAGAGAGGTCGCCATTCTACGGGCCCAGTACAATCAAGCAGCCCTGGTCCTTGGTTCAGCGACACCAAGTCTGGAAAGCCGTGCGCGGGCTGGAAAAGGTGTCTATCAACACTTGCGGCTAACCCAACGGGCCAATCCTTTAGCCACTATTCCTGAGGTTCAAGTGATTGACTTTCGGGACTATATCGGACAAAATGAGACATCAAACTTTACCCCTCCTTTGCTAGAAGCCATCCAAGACCGTCTGGACAAAAAAGAACAGGTAGTCCTCATGCTCAACCGCCGGGGTTATTCTAGCTTTGTCATGTGTCGGGAGTGTGGGACGGTGGATAGTTGTCCCAACTGTGACATTTCTCTAACCCTGCACATGGATACCAAGACCATGAATTGCCATTATTGTGGTTTTTCGAAGGGGATTCCTCATGTCTGTCCAAACTGTCAGAGTCGCAGTATTCGTTACTACGGGACGGGGACTCAGAAAGCCTATGATGAGCTAGCAGAGCTCTTTCCTCAGGCACGCATTCTACGGATGGATGTGGATACGACCCGTAAGAAAGGCAGTCACCAAGCCTTACTGGACCAGTTTGGTCGAGGTGAAGCAGATATCTTGCTGGGAACTCAGATGATTGCCAAGGGCTTGGATTTTCCAAATGTGACCCTAGTCGGAGTGCTCAATGCGGATACGGCCTTGAATCTGCCAGATTTCCGTTCTTCTGAGAGAACCTTCCAGCTCTTAACTCAGGTGGCAGGCCGTGCAGGTCGTGCAGAAAAGGCTGGGCAGGTCTTGATCCAGTCTTACAATCCTGAGCATTATGCCATTCGTTTTGCCAAAGATCAGGACTACGATGGCTTTTACGCTTATGAAATGAGTATCAGGCGCCAACTCGGCTACCCGCCTTATTATTTTACGATTGGGATTACCCTCTCTCACAAGAAAGAAGAAGAGGTTGTCAAACGTGCCTATGAAGTCATGGGGATTTTGCGCTCAGGTTTATCGGAAACTAGTAAAATCCTTGGACCGACACCAAAACCCATTGCCCGTACCCACAACCTTTATCATTACCAGATTTTGATTAAATACCGTTTAGAAGATGAGCTGGGACCGACTCTAAATCAGGTTCTGGCCTTAACTCAAGAAAGGGAAAATAGCGAGCTTCGTCTCAGTATTGATCACGAACCGCAGCAATTTTTATAAGAAGGAGAAGAAATGACAAAACTAATCTTTATGGGGACACCTGAATTTTCAGCGACAGTTTTGAAGGGGTTGTTATCAGATGACCGTTACGAGATTCTAGCTGTTGTGACTCAGCCAGACCGCGCTGTCGGCCGTAAAAAAGTCATCCAAGAAACCCCAGTTAAGCAGGCTGCAAAAGAAGCAGGCCTTCCTATCTACCAGCCTGAAAAATTATCTGGGAGTCCAGAGATGGAAGCCATTATGAAGCTAGGAGCTGATGGGATTATCACTGCTGCTTTTGGGCAGTTTCTCCCAAGCAAACTTCTTGATAGCATGGACTTTGCAGTCAATGTTCACGCTTCCCTTCTTCCAAAACACCGTGGTGGAGCTCCCATTCATTATGCCCTGATTCAAGGGGATGAGGAAGCTGGTGTGACCATTATGGAAATGGTTAAAGAAATGGATGCAGGAGATATGATTTCCCGCCGTAGTATTCCTATTACAGATGAGGACAATGTCGGCACCTTGTTTGAAAAATTAGCGATTGTTGGTCGTGACTTGCTTTTGGACACCCTTCCTGACTATATTGCTGGGGAGATCAAACCTGTGCCTCAGGACCCAAGTCAGGTCACTTTCTCGCCAAATATCAAGCCAGAGGAAGAAAAGTTGGACTGGAATAAGACTAACCGCCAACTCTTTAACCAAATCCGAGGGATGAATCCATGGCCTGTTGCCCATACTTTTCTCAAGGGAGACCGCTTTAAGATCTATGAAGCCCTACCTGTAGAAGGTCAGGGAGATCCAGGCGAGATCCTCTCAATTGGCAAGAAAGAATTGATCGTCGCTACGGCAGAAGGTGCTCTATCTCTCAAGCAAGTGCAGCCAGCTGGGAAACCTAAGATGGACATCGCTTCCTTCCTCAACGGAGTGGGACGGACATTGACTGTAGGAGAGCGATTTGGTGACTAAAGTAGAAACGGCTAGAAGTCTAGCTCTAGCAGTGCTAGAGGATGTTTTGGTTAACCAAGCATACTCCAATATTGCTTTAAACAAATACCTCAAGGGGAGTCAATTCTCTGCCCCAGACAAGGGGTTGGTGACAGAGATTGTCTACGGAACGGTAGCCCGAAAACTGACTCTAGAATGGTACCTGTCCCACTTTATCGAAGACCGGGATAAGCTGGATAACTGGCTCTATATCCTGCTCCTTCTGAGCGCCTACCAACTTCGGTATCTGGATAAGATTCCCAATCACGCAGTGGTCAATGAAGCGGTGGAACTAGCCAAAGCCCGTAAAAAAGGCAGTGAAAAATTGGTCAATGCCGTCCTTCGTCGTATTTTGCGAGAAGGCTGGCCAGACATTGATAGTATCAAACGCAAAAACAAGCGTGATTCCATTGCCTATTCTCTCCCAGTTTGGCTAGTATCTAAGCTCAAAGAAGAATACGGTGAAGAGCGAGCACAAGCCATCTTTGAAAGTCTCTTGGTGCGCAACAAGGCTAGTATCCGGGTGACCGACTTGAGTCGAAAAGAGGAAATCAAAGCTTTGTTAGAGACGACTGATTCCCCTTTGGCAGCCACTGGTCTGGTCAAGGAGCAAGGCCACTTTGCGAGTAATGATTTGTTCGCAGAAGGGGCTATAACTATCCAAGACGAGTCCAGTCAACTGGTTGCTCCGACCCTTGATCTACAAGGTGATGAACAGGTCCTGGATGCCTGTGCCGCTCCTGGCGGAAAAACAGTTCATATGGCCTCTTACCTCACATCGGGTAAGGTGACGGCTTTGGACCTTTATGATCACAAGTTGGACTTGATCCAAGAAAACGCCCAGCGTCTGGGTGTGGCAGATCGGGTTCAAACGCAAAAATTGGATGCCAGAAAAGTACATGAGTTTTTTGGGAAGGACTCGTTTGACAAGATTTTAGTAGATGCTCCTTGTTCTGGGATTGGCCTCTTGCGTCGCAAACCAGATATCAAATACAATAAAGAAACAGCAGATTTCACATCCTTACAGCAAATTCAGCTGGAAATATTAGGTAGTGTTTGTCAAACGCTACGAAAAGGTGGTATAATAACGTATAGTACCTGCACTATCGTCTCAGAGGAAAACTTTCACGTCGTTGAGGCATTTTTAGAAAGTCATCCCGAGTTTGAGCAGGTTAAACTAGAACACGAATGCAAGGATATTTTGAAAGACGGCTGTATCTTAATTACTCCTGAATTGTACGGAAGTGATGGATTCTTTATCAGCCAATTCCGCAAGATATCTGATTAGGAAGGAACTGACACAATGGAAATAGCATTATTAACAGATGTTGGTCAGAAACGAACAAATAACCAAGACTATGTCAATCACTTTGTCAATCGAGCAGGGCGCACCATGATCCTCTTGGCTGATGGGATGGGAGGACACCGTGCAGGAAATATCGCTAGTGAGATGGCGGTAACAGACCTGGGCGTGGCTTGGGTTGATACCCAAATCGACACCGTCAATGAGGTCCGTGAATGGTTTGCCCACTATCTGGAACTTGAAAATCAAAAAATTCATCAGATGGGGAAAGACGAAGCCTATAAGGGGATGGGAACAACACTTGAAGCAGTAGCCATTATTGGAAATCAAGCTATTTATGCCCATATTGGTGATTCTCGTATCGGTTTGATCCGTGGTGAAGATTATCGCCAGCTCACAAGTGATCATTCTTTGGTTAATGCTCTGCTAAAGGCTGGCCAGCTAACTCCAGAGGAGGCAGAAATTCATCCGCAGAAAAATATCATTACCCAATCCATTGGGCAAAAAGATGAAATTCAACCAGATTTTGGCATGGTTAGCCTAGAGTCAGGAGACTACCTCTTGCTCAACAGTGACGGCTTGACCAATATGATCTCAGGAAGCGATATCTACGATATTGTAACAAGTGATATTTCCTTGGCAGACAAGGCGGCAACTTTGATTCGTTTTGCCAACAATGCAGGTGGTTTAGACAATATCACGGTTGCCCTTGTTCACATGAATGAGGAGGAAGTAGAATGATCCAGATCGGCAAGATTTTTGCCGGACGATATCGGATTATCAAACAGATTGGTCGAGGAGGCATGGCGGATGTTTACTTGGCCAAGGATTTGATCCTAGACGGGGAAGAAGTGGCGGTTAAGGTCCTGAGGACTAACTATCAGACAGATCCGATTGCTGTGGCACGTTTTCAACGTGAAGCGAGAGCCATGGCGGATCTGGATCATCCCCATATCGTTCGAATAACAGATATCGGTGAGGAAGACGGTCAGCAGTATCTAGCTATGGAGTATGTGGCAGGGCTTGACCTCAAACGTTATATTAAAGAACACTCTCCTCTCTCAAACGAAGAAGCCGTCCGTATTATGGGACAGATTCTCTTGGCGATGCGTCTGGCGCATACGAGAGGGATTATCCACCGAGATTTGAAACCTCAAAATATCCTATTGACACCAGATGGAACTGCCAAAGTTACAGACTTTGGGATTGCCGTGGCTTTTGCAGAGACCAGTCTGACACAGACTAACTCCATGCTCGGTTCAGTCCACTATCTCTCACCTGAGCAGGCCCGTGGTTCCAAGGCAACTGTGCAGAGTGACATCTATGCTATGGGGATTATTTTCTATGAGATGTTGACTGGACATATCCCTTATGATGGGGATAGTGCAGTGACTATTGCCCTCCAGCATTTCCAAAAACCACTTCCATCTGTTATTGCTGAGAATCCAGCAGT
Source organism: Streptococcus oralis (assembly GCF_026782285.1). Lineage (GTDB taxonomy): Bacteria > Bacillota > Bacilli > Lactobacillales > Streptococcaceae > Streptococcus > Streptococcus oralis_CG. The sequence continues at coordinate 174,280 of NZ_JAKUWG010000002.1, read as the reverse complement.
GCCACAAGCTTTGGAAAATGTCGTTATCAAGGCAACGGCCAAGAAATTGACAGATCGCTATCAGTCTGTATCAGAAATGTATGTGGACTTGTCAAGTTGTTTGTCTCACAATCGTAGGAGAGAACCAAAGCTAGTCTTTGATGAGGCAAGCAAGGTTGATACCAAGACCTTGCCTAAAGTTCCGCAAAGCACTCTAACCTCTATTCCGAAGGCTAAGCCACAGTTAGAGCGACCTCAATCAAAACAGCAGACTCAGCAGGTGGTAGATGAAGCACCAGTACCAAAACCAGCGAAAAAACGGAAGTTTAAAGCTCGCTATATGATTTTACTGGCCAGTGCCTTGCTAGTTGCAGCCTCTTTGATTTGGATCTTCTCCCGAACTCCAGCGACTATTGCTATTCCAGATGTATCGGGACAGACAGTTGCTGAAGCTAAAGAAACACTGAAGAAAGCTAATTTTGAAGTAGGTGAAGAAAAGACCGAGGCCAGCGACACAGTAGCCGAAGGTCGCGTCATTCGAACAGATCCAGAAGCTGGAAGCGGTCGAAAAGAAGGAAGTAAAGTAAATCTAATCGTTTCATCAGGTAAGCAATCCTTCCAACTAAGTAACTATGTAGGACGTAAGTCCTCGGATGTTATCGCAGAGCTCAAAGAGAAAAAGGTTCCAGAAAATCTTATCAAGATCGAGGAAGAGGAATCTAGCGAAAGCGATCCAGGAACAGTCATTAGGCAGATCCCAGCTGCAGGAAGCACTTACGATCTCACGAAAGCCAGCACGATTACCTTAACAGTTGCTAAGAAGGTAACCAGCGTTTCGATGCCAAGTTACATTGGTTCAAGTCTCGAATTTACTAAGAACAATTTGACTCAGATTGTTGGTGTAAAAGAGGCTAATATCGAAGTTGTGGAAGTATCAACTGCTCCTGAAGGAACTACTGCAGGAACAGTTGTTAGTCAGGACCCTAAACCTGGAGAAAAGGTAGATCTCAATAAAACACGTGTTAAGATTTCTATTTATAAACCAAAACCACTTCCTTCTTCATCAAGTTCGTCTCAACACGGAAATCCAGGAACAGACACGACGCCTTCACAGAGTAACAATCAAGGTAGCAACCCTACAACGGATTCTTCAGATGGCAGTAGAACGTCAAGCAATGAACGAAATTAACCCAATCTTTGTCATGAAATCATGACAAAGATTTTTTTTCATGAACTTTTGTGATAGAATAAAGGGAGTAGAAAATAGGAGTAGAAAATGGACGAATCAAAAGAGTTAAATGCTGTCATTGATGTGATTATGCTAGCTGGAACCATTCTCTTGAAAAGTGGTTCGGAGATTCATCGGGTTGAGGACACCATGATTCGCATTGCCCATTCACAGGGAATAGTGGATTGCAATGTTCTTGCCATGCCCGCGGCTATTTTCTTTTCGATTGAAAACACCAATATTTCTCGGATGAAACGGGTGACGTCATCCTCCTATAACATCGAAAAAGTCTGTGATGTCAACCAAGTATCACGAGAACTTGTGGGTGGCCAGATTGATCTTTCTACAGCTTTTAAAAAGCTGAAGGAAATCAGAAATCAAGCTCTTCCTTATAGCAAGCTCCAAGTGACTGTAGCAGCAACCCTCAGCGCTCCTTTCTTCTCGATTATGTTTGGCGGCAATGTCTATGATGCTTTTGGAGCAGGCGTTGCGACCTTGTTTGGTTTTGCTTTCTCTCTCTATGTCGAGAAGTTTATCCGAATTCCTTTTGTAACAGCTTTTGCAGGTGCCTTTGTTTTTGGCTTGATTGCCCAGTTTTGGGCTCGCTATACTGGATTTCCTTCGACTGCAGACCTGATCATAGCAGGAGCGGTCATGCCCTTTGTTCCAGGGATTGCTCTGACAAATGCGGTACGGGATATCATGACCAACCATATCAACTCTGGTATGAGCAAGATGTTTGAATCCTTGCTCATTACCCTCGCTTTAGGGGCTGGCACCTCTGTCGCCCTGGTTTTGATGACATAAGATGACTCTAACAAGTATTTTGCTCCAAGCAGTGGCGAGTTTACTCGCCATTATCACCTTTCTAATCGTACTGAATGTTCAACGCTCCATGCTCCTACCTGGTGGTATTTTGGGAATGGGCGTTTGGCTCCTCTATCTCGTGCTCAAAGAACCAACCAATGTTATTATTGCGACCTTTATTGCAGCAGTAATTGGCTCTTGCATCAGCCAGATTTTAAGTATTGTCTATAAGACACCAGCGGTGGTTTTTGTCTTGGCCATTCTTGCCCCCTTGGTGCCTGGTTATTTATCCTATCGAACGACAGCTTTCTTTGTGACAGGCGATTACAGCCATGCTATTGCCAGCGCGACTTTGGTGGTTATGTTAGCCCTTGTTATTTCTATTGGAATGGCAAGTGGAACGGTGATTTTAAAGCTTTATTACTACATCCGAAAACAGCGAGGAATCTCTTCCTAATGCTGTCAAAGCAAAGACTTGATTTGTTGAATCAAGTCTTTTTTCTCTCTTTTGCTCCTATTTGTGATAAAATAGAATGAAACGATTTTTTACAATGAATGAAAAAACAGAGGTAAATATGACAATCGGTATTGATAAGATTGGTTTTTCGACCAGTCAATTCGTCTTGAAATTACAAGACTTAGCAGAAGCAAGGGGAGTTGATCCCGAAAAATTTAGCAAGGGACTCTTGTTAAATGAAATTAGTATTGCGCCACTGACTGAGGACATTGTCACCTTGGCTGCTAGTGCAAGCAACTCTATTATAACAGACAAAGAAAAAGAAGAAATCGATATGGTCATCGTGGCGACCGAGTCAGGGATTGACCAGAGTAAGGCAGCGGCAGTCTTTGTTCATGGCCTATTAGGCATTCAGCCTTTTGCCCGTAGCTTTGAAATCAAAGAAGCTTGCTATGGAGCAACAGCTGCCCTTCATTATGCTAAATTGCATGTGGAAAATTCTCCAGAGTCTAAGGTTTTGGTCATTGCTAGTGATATTGCCAAGTATGGTGTGGGAACTCCTGGTGAGCCTACTCAGGGTGCTGGAAGTGTGGCGATGTTGATCACCCAAAATCCACGCATCATGGCCTTTAACAATGATAACGTTGCCCAAACGCGCGACATCATGGATTTCTGGCGTCCGAACTATTCAAGCACTCCTTATGTAAACGGCATGTACTCGACTCAACAGTATCTTGATTGCTTGACAACGACTTGGAACGAATACAAGAAGCGCTACGATTGGACCATGGGTGACTTTGCGGCCATCTGTTTCCACTTGCCTTATCCGAAGCTGGCCCTAAAAGGCTTGCGCAAGATGATGGACAAGACTCTATCTCAGGAAAAACAGGATAGTTTGCAAGAAAACTTTGACAAATCAATTCTCTACAGTCAGATGATTGGGAATATCTATACAGGTTCCCTCTTCCTCGGCCTCCTCTCCCTTTTGGAAAATGCAGAGAATCTGAAGGCTGGCGATAAAATTGCCCTCTACAGTTACGGAAGTGGAGCTGTTTCAGAGTTCTTTAGTGGTGAATTGGTCGAAGGTTATGAGGCCTATCTCGACAAAGAGCGCTTGAGCAAACTCAAGCAACGTACAGCCCTATCCGTTGCAGACTATGAAAAAGTCTTCTTCGAAGAATTGCAGTTAGATGAATCTGGTTCAGCCCAATTTGCAGGCTATGAACATCAAGACTATGCCTTGGTTGAAATTGTCGACCACCAACGCCGTTATAGCAAGGTTGAAAAATAATGAAGATAAGTTGGAATGGATTTTCTAAAAAATCATACCATGAGCGCCTTGAGTTGTTGCGAGCTCAGGCGCTCCTTAGTCCTGAAAAGCAAAGGAGTCTAGAGCAGGATGAACAAGTCAGCTTGGCAGTTGCAGACCAGCTGAGTGAGAATGTGGTGGGAACTTTTTCTCTGCCTTATTCTATCGTTCCAGAACTTTTGGTGAACGGTCAGGACTACACAGTTCCTTATGTGACAGAAGAGCCCTCAGTGGTTGCTGCGGCTAGTTATGCCAGTAAAATCATCAAGCGAGCAGGTGGCTTTACTGCTCAAGTACATGAGCGCCAGATGATTGGTCAGGTAGCCCTTTATCAAGTTGCTGAACCTGAACAAGCGCAAGAGAAGATTGCCAGCAAGAAAGCGGAGCTCTTGGAACTTGCCAACCAAGCCTATCCTTCTATCGTCAAACGTGGTGGTGGGGCGCGTGATTTGCATGTAGAGCAGATCAAAGGAGAAACAGACTTTCTCGTTGTCTATCTTCATGTCGATACTCAGGAAGCCATGGGAGCCAATATGCTCAACACCATGCTGGAAGCCTTGAAGCCAGTCTTAGAAGAACTCAGTCAGGGACAGAGTCTCATGGGTATCCTGTCCAACTACGCGACCGATTCTCTGGTGACTGCAAGCTGTCGTATCGCCTTTCGCTACTTGAGCCCTCAAAGGGATCAAGGACGAGAAATTGCGGAGAAAATAGCCTTGGCTAGCCAGTTTGCGCAGGCTGATCCTTACCGAGCAGCTACTCACAATAAAGGGATTTTTAATGGTATCGATGCCATTTTAATCGCCACGGGTAATGACTGGCGTGCTATCGAAGCTGGGGCTCATGCCTTTGCCAGTCGAGATGGACGCTATCAAGGTCTCAGTCAATGGACGCTGGACATGGAAAGAGAAGAATTGGTCGGTGAGATGACACTGCCCATGCCGGTAGCTACAAAAGGTGGCTCTATCGGTCTCAATCCTCGTGTAGCCCTCAGTCATGAACTACTAGGAAATCCTTCAGCCAAGGAATTAGCTCAGATTATCGTGTCCATCGGTCTTGCCCAAAACTTTGCGGCCCTCAAAGCCTTGGTCAGTACGGGCATCCAGCAAGGCCACATGAAACTACAGGCCAAATCCTTAGCTCTCCTAGCTGGTGCTAGTGAGTCTGAAGTTGCTCCCCTCGTTGAGCGCCTCATCGCAGATAAAACCTTTAACTTAGAGACAGCCCAGCGCTATCTAGAAAACTTAAGATCATAAAAAACTCAGACGAATTGGTCTGAGTTTTCTTGTGTTTATAGTCAATGAAAATCAAAAAGCAAACTAGGAAGCTAGCCGTAAGCTGTACTTGAGTACGGTAAGGCGACGCTGACGTGGTTTGAAGAGATTTTCGAAGAGTATTAAATACTTTTTCCTGGTAATAATGTAACTGGTAAGAAATAACCAGTTGTCGCGACCTCTTTACCTTCAATCTTCTGTAAGAGGAGATCGACAGTGAGTTGGGCAATCTCTTTCATAGGTTGCTTAATCGTTGTCAAATGAGGATAGTAGTTCTCGATAAAATAAGTCCCATCATAGCCGATGACCCTGAGCTCATCAGGAACAGAGATACCTAGTTCCTGAGCGATTTTGATCACTAGGATAGCTGTCAAATCATCCGAAGCAAAAATCGCATCTGGTTTCTGATGGGTCAAGATATTCTTGATTTCCATTTCTTTTCGGACGGGAGAAAAGTCACTCGAAACATTGATAATAGGCGCTTTCGGGAGAACAGAGGCAAATCCAGCATGGCGCAGTCCAGTTGGTGAGTTAGAGTTGTCATTTCCTGTAATCATGATGATAGACTGAGCTCCTGTCTTAACCAGAGTTTGGGCTGCGAGAACCCCGCCACCGTAGTTATCAGAGGAGACGACAGGGATGTCAGGTGATAGATTTCGGTCAAAGGAAATAATCGGTGCCGTCACACGATTGTAGTCTTCGATTCCCAAGTTGTGACTTCCAGAAATGATACCGTCTACCTGGTTGGCCTCCAGCATTTCAATGTACTCCCGTTCTTTTTCCGAGTCGTGTTCGCTGTTACAGATGATGGTCTTGTAGCCATTTTTGAAGAGCTGGTGTTCCAACTTGTCAATCAACTCCGCATAAAAGACATGACTGATGTTTGGAAAAATAAGTCCAATCAACTTAGCCGATTTCCCTTGAAGACTACGAGCCAGATTGTTGGGTTTATAGCCCAATTCTCGCATGGCCTCATTGACTTTTTGAATGGTTTTCTCAGATAGATACCCCTTTTTATTGATGACCCGTGAGACGGTAGTGGGGCTGACGCCTGCAAGTTTTGCGACATCAGTTAGTTTTGCGACCATAATCTAATTCATAGTAAGTTCCAGTTGGATTTCCAGACTTGATGAGGATACCATTTTGATCCGCATGTGGGAAGACACGGCCAGAAAATACTTTTTCTCCTTTATTGATGAAAATTTCAAAGACTGACTTGTCGATGAAGATAGTGGCAGTAGTAGCTTGGTTATCGATAGGGCAAGAGCGAGTTGTACCAAATTCTTGGGCGTACTGCTCACCAGCCTGACTACGATCCACTGTCACCTGTCCATTGACAAGGTCAAAGTTGATTGAAAGCCCCTTGCCTTCTTTATCGGCTAGTAAGACAATCTCGCTTTGGCTATTGGCCTCCAAGTTGAGCTCCAGTTCATAGGTGTTATTGGTTTGAGTACGATTTGAGAAGGCTTCTTCAGAGGAACGAAGTTCTTTGACGGCTGAGACCGGATATTGGTAGAGTTTCCCATCTTTGATAGTGAGTTCTTTGACCAATGAGAAGGTTCCTTGGTGGTCAAAACGGTCAGATGGGTAGGAAATATCTGGTAACCCAAGCCAACTTACTGCCAATGCACGTCCATCTGGAGCGTTGAAGGCTTGAGTTGCATAGGCTTCAAAACCATAGTCTAGATTTTGCAATGGAGACACGTCTACCATTTTAGCATTTTCAGGATCAAAGGAAGCCCCGATTTTGTACATGTTTGGATAAATATTATCATAGTCTAGAACACTCTTATCCAATCCTTGTGGACAGTAGAGAAGGACAGGTTGCTCCCCTACAAAGACTAGATTTGGACATTCCATCATGTAGGCAGTGCGGTCGTTAGCAAAGTCAAGGTCGTCAACTGCTTGCCAGTTTGTATAATCATTGTCCACAGCCTTGTAGAGATGGACGAAGCCTTTTTTCTCCAAGTCCTGTCCACCGACGATAGCATAATATTGCCCCTTGAAGTTAAAAATTTGCGGATCGCGGAAGTGATCAGTAGAGTCTGCTGGCTGGTCAATCAAGATCTTGTCAATCTTTGTAATCTTGCCATTCTTATCCATCAGGGCACCAACCTGGTAAGGGTGACGGATCCAATTTTCATCACGGACATTTCCAGTATAAAATAGGAACAACTGATCGCCAAACTGCATGGCAGAACCAGAGTAGGCACCGTGGCTATCTAATGGAGTATCTGGCAAAACTTTGACTCCAGTTTCTGTAAAGTGCACCAGATCATCGCTTTCAAGCTGCACCCAAGACTTCAACCCATGGGCTGCACCAAAGGGGAAGTTCTGGTAAAAGAGAATCCATTTGCCATCAAAATAAGAAAAGCCATTTGGATCATTGAGAAGCCCCATTTTAGGCTCGACATGGTAACGAGTATGCCAAGGAGATCGTGCCATCTTTTCCTTGATTTGCTTGATTTCATCATTAGACCAGTCTTCATAGCGTCTATAGCGGAGCTCGGTTGTCCATTCCATTTTATCTTTCCTCCATAAGTTCTATTCTATTATTAATAGTAAACGTTTTCGGTAAAAAAAGCAAGTCTTTTATGTTAAAAAAGAGAAAAATATGTCAAACGATTGCCAGAAATCAAGTAAAGGAAATCTGGCAAATTTTCACGAAAAAATGAAAGAAAATGTAAATAAAAAGCTTTGAATCCTCTAATATAAAGATATTTTTTTGAGGAAAAAGAAAATATCCTCAAAAACGCGCAGAAATAATCAGAGAAAAAAGAAAGGGAATAAAATTTTCTGCAAAACGCTTGACATATTTTAGAAACATGATAAAATAATAGTCGTAGGGCGAATAAAATCGCTTTCAAACAAGAACAAAATTTTATAAGGAGATTTTTGCAAATGAACAATCAGGATATTGCAAAAAAGGTCATCGAAGCCCTTGGCGGACGTGAAAATGTCAACAGTGTTGCCCACTGTGCGACCCGTCTACGTGTCATGGTCAAAGATGAAGGGAAAATCAATAAGGAAGTGATTGAGAACTTGGATAAAGTTCAAGGAGCTTTCTTTAACTCAGGTCAATACCAAATTATCTTTGGTACTGGTACAGTAAACAAGATGTACGACGAAGTCGTTGCGCTTGGTTTGCCAACATCTTCTAAAGAAGACATGAAAGCAGAAGCTGCTAAACAAGGAAATTGGTTCCAACGTGCTATCCGTACTTTCGGTGACGTTTTCGTGCCAATCATCCCAGTTATCGTAGCAACTGGTCTCTTCATGGGTGTTCGTGGTCTCTTGAATGCTCTTGGAATGACACTTCCAGAAGATGTTACCATTTACAGCCAAATCCTCACAGATACAGCCTTCATCATCTTGCCAGGTTTGGTTGTATGGTCAACCTTCCGCGTATTTGGTGGAAATCCAGCTGTTGGTATCGTCCTTGGTATGATGCTGGTTTCTGGTTCACTTCCAAACGCTTGGGCAGTAGCATCAGGTGGTGAAGTAACAGCTATGAACTTCTTTGGCTTCATTCCTGTTGTTGGTTTGCAAGGTTCCGTTCTTCCAGCCTTCATTATCGGGGTGGTCGGAGCCAAGTTTGAAAAAGCTCTCCGCAAAGTGGTTCCAGATGTATTGGATCTCTTGGTGACACCGTTCGTGACACTTTTGGTTATGTCTATTCTTGGACTCTTTGTCATCGGACCAGTCTTCCACGTTGTTGAAAACTACATCCTCTTCGGAACAAAAGCAATTCTTGGCTTGCCATTTGGTCTTGGTGGTTTGGTCATCGGTGGGGTTCACCAATTGATCGTCGTATCAGGTGTACACCACATCTTCAATTTGCTTGAAGTGCAATTGCTTGCTGCTGACCATGTGAACCCATTCAACGCTATCATCACAGCAGCGATGACAGCTCAAGGGGCTGCAACTGTTGCGGTTGGTGTTAAAACGAAGAATCCTAAACTGAAAACACTTGCTTTCCCAGCTGCTCTTTCTGCCTTCCTCGGTATTACAGAGCCTGCTATCTTCGGGGTAAACTTGCGCTTCCGTAAACCATTCTTCCTTTCATTGATCGCTGGTGCTATCGGTGGTGGATTGGCTTCTATCCTTGGACTTGCTGGTACTGGTAATGGTATCACCATCATCCCTGGTACAATGTTGTACGTTGGTAATGGTCAATTGCTTCAATACCTTCTTATGGTAGCTGTATCATTCGTTCTTGGTTTCGCCCTTACTTACATGTTTGGTTACGAGGACGAAGAAGAGGTTGCTACTGAAGTTGCGACAGAACGTTTGGTCCAAGAAGAAACAACTGGAGACCTTCCAGTAGCTCCTCAAAATGAAACAATCCAAACTCCAATCGTTGGGGACGTAGTTGCTCTTGAAAATGTTAATGATCCTGTCTTTTCAAGTGGTGCAATGGGACAAGGAATCGCAGTGAAACCAAGCCAAGGCGTGGTTTACGCACCAGCTGATGCAGAAGTATCAATCGCCTTTGCTACAGGACATGCTTATGGTTTGAAGACAGCAAATGGAGCTGAGATCTTGATCCACGTTGGTATCGATACGGTGACTATGAACGGTGAAGGCTTTGAACAAAAAGTTGCTCAAGGCGACAAGGTCAAAGCTGGTGACGTTCTCGGAACCTTTGACTCAAATAAAATCGCTGCAGCAGGTCTTGACGACACAACAATGGTCATCGTAACCAACACAGCAGACTACGCTTCTGTGACACCAGTCGCAAGCGGTTCAGTTGTCAAGGGTGACGCTATCATCGAAGTGAAAGCCTAGTCCTTTTCGAAAATCAAATCTAAAAACAAAACGAACAAATATTATGTTTGTTCGTTTTTACTTGGATGGTAAGATTTACAGAGGAAAATCTAAAATATTGAGAAATCTAGCTCTTTAAAATGTGCTATAATAGAGAAAACAAAGATAAGAGGTTTATCATGACAAAATTATATGGAAGCTTAGAAGCGGGCGGTACAAAGTTTGTCTGTGCTGTCGGAGATGAAAATTTTAACATTGTAGAAAAAACACAATTTCCTACAACAACTCCTATCGAAACGATCGATAAAACCATCGAGTTCTTTTCAAAATTCGATAATCTTGCAGGCCTTGCCATTGGTTCCTTCGGTCCTATCGATATCGATAAAAACTCAAAAACCTATGGCTTTATCACAACGACTCCAAAACCTCACTGGGCAAATGTAGACCTACTTGGTGCCCTTCGTCGAGCCCTAAATGTACCCATGTATTTCACCACAGACGTAAATAGCTCTGCCTATGGTGAAGTGGTTGCTCGTAACAATGCTGGCGGTCGTATCGAAAACTTGGTTTACTACACGATCGGTACAGGGATTGGTGCAGGTGTTATCCAACGTGGTGAGTTTATCGGTGGTGTCGGTCACCCTGAGATGGGTCACTACTATGTGGCTAAACACCCAATGGATGTAGAAAAAGAATTTAACGGTGTTTGCCCTTTCCACAAGGGCTGTTTGGAAGGCTTTGCGGCCGGTCCAAGTCTCGAAGCCCGTACAGGTATTCGTGGTGAAAACATTGAACTCAACAGTTCTGTCTGGGACGTTCAAGCCTACTATATCGCTCAAGCTGCGGTCAATGCTACTGTAACTTTCCGTCCAGACGTGATCGTCTTTGGTGGTGGAGTCATGGCCCAACAACACATGCTGGATCGTGTGCGTGAGAAATTCACAGCTCTCCTCAACGGCTACCTACCAGTACCAGACGTACGTGACTACATCGTGACACCTGCAGTTGCTGGAAATGGTTCTGCCACACTTGGAAACTTTGTCCTCGCTAAGAGTGTCGCAAAATAAAACAAAGAAAACATCCGCTTGGGCAACCAAACGGATGTTTTCTTTGAAGACAATTTTTTTGAGCCTTTCCTTAAGTGATTACGGACGGTAGCGACTTTCTTCGAAATTCCATACCGAAACTTTGAGCCTGATGTCTCAAAGTTTCCGAACGCCTGAAATCTAATGGTTTCAGGTGTTTTTATCACGGCGGAAAGGCTAGGTAAGTCCTCTATTCACTATCGAAAAATAGGCATGATTTCCATACCAAAGTATATTTAGTATCAAGCTAGAGTCTATCTATGCTCAAAACATCTGCCAGAAGAAATCAATAATATAGGTCAAACCATAAGTATAAACCACTAGGGTAAAGGGCTTGGTCAACACGATGATAATCATATAGCGTTTGAAGGTCATCTTGGTAAGGGCAGCCAGCATACAGAGAAAGTCAGCTGGGCTAACTGGCCAGATCATCATAAAGATAAAGAAACGCTCGAAACGATTGCCCTTATCTAGCCAACCGATGTACTTGTCATAGGTGCGCTTGCTGACGACGGACTGGACAAAGGCAGCTCCGTAGAGGCGCACGAGGTAAAAGATAATGGCACAGCCAATCACGATGCCGATATAGTTATAGATAGTTCCGATGATGTGGCCGTAAATAAAGACCCCAGCCACTGAGGTCAAAGCTCCCGGAATGATCGGAACGACGGTTTGTAGGATCTGTAAAAAGATAAAGAGTGGCGGCCCCCAAACCCCAGCTTGCTGGATAAAGGCCGATAGGGTTTCCTTGGACTGTAAAACACCCGCCTGATAGGCCCAAATACAGAAAATCAAGGTGCCGACTCCCCCGACGATAGACGAAATATTGATGACTTGCTGTAGAAGGGGAGAAACAGCTTTCATTTGCTTATGCTGTGACATAGAAACTCCTTATAGATAGTATGGTTCTACTATACCATATTTTTCTTATAAAGACTAATTTGATTCCTTATCTTGCTTTTTATATAAGTGTGGTACAATTAAAGGAGTAAGTCAAGAGATATAATGGTGAAAGAAATGTTAGATTTAAAATTTAAAGGAAGATGGAGAAAGTACCAAAAGGAAGTCTTAGATCGTTTTCAGAACTATCAAACAGATGACCATGTTCACCTAGTGGCGGCACCAGGGTCTGGAAAGACCACCATTGGTATCGAGCTGATCGCTCGTTTTGGCAACCCAGCCCTTGTCTTGGTTCCAACTGTCACCATTCGTGAACAATGGGTGGACAGGATCCAAACAGCCTTTTTAGAGAACGAACAGAAGATTTCAGATCTCGTTTCCCAAAACTTAAAGGAGATGAAGGCATTAACGATTGTGACCTATCAGGCTTTTCATAGCGCTATGAACCAATTGCAATCACAAGAAGATGGAGAAGCAGAGGATTTTGTGGGGTTTGATTTGCTTGCAAGTCTAAGAGCTCAGAAAGTTGCTACTCTTTGCTTGGACGAATGCCACCACCTGCGCAATGAATGGTGGAAAAGTCTGGAAACCTTTCGCAAGCAGTATGGACAGTTGCAAGTTATCTCCCTGACAGCGACACCACCTTATGACAGCGAACCTGAACTCTGGGAACGCTATATCCGAATGTGTGGGGAAATTGACCAAGAAATCACGGTACCTGAACTAGTCAAGGAAGACACCCTCTGTCCTCATCAGGATTTTGTTTATATCTGTTCACCAACAGCTGAAGAGTCGGAACACCTCAGGCAGTTTGAAGATAGAAAGTGGGAGTATATCCACCAGCTTTTGGTCAATCCTGACTTTCAAGCTCTAGTGTCAGGTTCAAAGGTACTCAAAGGAGACATTTCATCTGATTTGCTCTTAGAAGATCCCAAGTACTTGTCTGCTATGTTGATTTATATGCATTCTCAAGGCTTGATCATTCCTGACTCTTTAGAGAATCTTTTGGGGGCGAAACGTCTGCCTCAGGTGAACTCCTACTGGCTCGAGCTGTTGTTGCAGAGCGTTCTCTATCAAACTCCAGATTGGTACGAGGATTCAAATGGATTTAGGGAAAAGTTAGAATCGGAGTTAAAAGCACGGGGGTTGATCGAACAGCGACAGGTTTCTCTAGTCAAGTCCAAGTTTAGGGACAAGATTTTAAATCAGTCTTTGGGGAAATTGTCTGGTATTGCAGATATTTTTCTGACTGAGTATAAAAGTATGGGACAAGATTTGCGACAACTCGTCTTGGCGGATTATATTCGCAAGGATTTTGCCACCTATCTGGGAGATAATCAGGCAACCATTTCTCAGTTGGGGGTTCTCCCTTATTTTGAAAGCATTCGTCGGAAAGCTCAGGAGCATGAGATACCGGTATCTTTGGCTGTCTTGTCAGGGAGTGTCGTTATTCTTCCCACCAATGTGGCAACAGAGTTGAAGGAACTCTTGCCTCAGGTTCATCTTAGTTTTTCGTCTATTGGTCAGTTAGACCAAGAGGACTATGTGCAGGTGGGATTCCCTAGTACGGCTAAGGGTATTGTAGCGGCGGTGACGGAACTTTTCCAACGCGGTCGGATCCAAGTCCTAGTTGGAACCAAATCTCTCCTCGGAGAGGGTTGGGATGCCCCTTGTGTCAATTCTTTAATCCTCGGAAGCTTTGTGGGGAGCTTTATGCTGAGTAACCAGATGCGGGGGCGTGCCATTCGTATCTGGCCGGGACATCCAGAAAAGACCAGTAACATCTGGCATCTGGTAGCCGTTCAAGCGCAAGCGCTCATCACTCTTCCTGGTGAGGAGCCAAGACCAGAGAGCAATCAGGATCTGCAAACCTTGTCGCGACGGATGGAGCATTTTCTTGGGCTGGCCTATAATCAGGAGAGTATTGAGACCGGTTTGGATCGTTTGGATTTTCCAAAGCCCCCTTTTAAGAAAAAGCAAATTAGTGAGTATAATGAGCGAGTTAAGAGTCTCTCCAAGGATCGAGCAGGCTTGAGACAAAAATGGCAGGATGCTCTTGTCGTAGCGGATCAGTTCGAGATAGTTACAGAAGTCGCAACTCAAAAACAGAAGATCCCAGTAATGCTCTTGCTTGATGCCTTAAAATGGGTTCGCATGTCATTGCTCTTGTTGGCAGTGGATTTGTTGGTCTTGCTATTTAGACTGAGATTGATCGGTGTTTGGTGGCTTACGACAGCATGTCTCCTCTTTTTGGTCTTTGCATCTTGGCGCTTCCTCCGCTATAAGAGTCCCTATAAACGCTTGCAGTCTCTGGGTGAGCAGATCCGAAAGGCTCTGCTAGATTCGGGGCATCTAACGGATGATCAATCCCGTGTTCAGGTAGAGGAGAATAAGGAAAATTACATGGTCTTTGCCTATCTCAAGGGAGGAAGCATGAGGGACAAGGAGTTGTTTGCTCAGACTGTGGGAGAGTTCTTTGCTCCAGTGGACAACCAGCGCTATCTCTTGAAGGCAGAGAAAGTCCGGCAAGGTCAGTCACCTTACTATGTCGTGCCAAGTCTTTTTGACAAGCGCAAGGAAGAAGCACAGAAATTCCTAAACTTTCTGATGCCTACTATCGGACGCTATCACCTCGTCTACACACGAACAGAGGCCGGACGGAAAATCCTTCTAGAAGCTCGTATCCAAGCTCTCTCTAACAAAAACGACCGTATCTTGACTAAGAAGAAGGTTAAAAGCCGGTTGGAGTAGGGGAGTATGGGAAAATCCATCTGAAACATGATATAATAATAGAGAAAATAAATTTTTAATAGTTGAAACAGTTGAATAGAATGAAGCGTTTAGAACAAACTATTCTTACAAAGCATAAGAAAGGTTTTTTGATGGCAAAGAAAAAAGATTTTTCTGAATTAACCAGGGTACAAATTCCAGCAGCTCTACACCTTATGAGACTGGGCTATACCTATCTTCCTCGTAATGGGAAGGAGATTGTAGAACGTGATCCAGATACCAATATCCTCGTATCTGTTTTTAAGGAGCAATTTTTAAAATTTAACAACTACCTGACAGAGGAAGACTTTGAGAGAGAACTGGCCAATATCAAGTTGGAACTAGATCAAAATGACTTGGGACGTTCTTTCTTTAGACGCCTGCAAGGTCAGGAAGATACTGTTTATATTGACTGGGAAAACCCTGAAGCCAATACTTTTCATCTAGCGCTTGAAGTCACTTGTAAAAACGGCCAGGATGAATTCCGTCCTGACATTGTCGTATTTATCAATGGTCTGCCTCTTTCTTATATCGAAGTGAAACAGCCAAATGCGATTCGAGATGGGAAAACAGGAATTCAGTCGGAGCAAGACAGAACTAGACAACGTTTTGAAAATCGCAAGTTCCGCCGTTTTAACAATATCACCCAGTTGATAGCTCTGTCTGATAACTTGCCCTATATCAGTGGACAAGGTCAACAGAAACAGGGCTCTTACTACGGTTCAAATGCCTATTCAAAAACCAAGTTTAATGCTTTCAAGGAAGAAAGAGAAGAAGATTTTCTTCATTCCTTAGCAACCTTAACAGAGGACCAAATCGACTTCGTCTTAGATGATATGAACCACTTTGCCCTCAAGTCCCAGCCAGAATTCACAACAAATCTAAACCCTGACACACCTTGCAATGCCTTTCTGTCCTCCTTGTATCAGAAAGGACGCCTACTCTTTATGCTTCGTTTTGGCCTAGTCTATGTAGAGGAAGAGAGCAAGGATGGTCCAATGCAACTGCAGAAGCATGTCATGCGTTACCCTCAGTATTTTGCGACACGTGCCATTGAAGAGACAATTGCAAAAGGTGTCAAGAAGGGTGTTATCTGGCATACACAAGGTTCAGGTAAGACTGCCTTGGCTTTCTTCAATATCCGCTATCTGACCAATTATTTCTCAAAACAGAGAATTGTCCCTCAGTTTTACTTTGTCGTGGATCGTTTGGATCTGGCAGACCAAGCCTTTAAAGAATTTACCAAACGAGGGCTCAAGGTTAAGCGTATTAACAGCCCTCAAGAGCTCAATCAAAAACAAGATGGCTATGATGTCGCTGTGGTCAATATCCAGAAGTTCAAGGATAATTCAGACTTAACTGACCGCTCTGGTTATGACCTCCATCGTCAAAATATCTATTTTATCGATGAAGCCCATCGCTCTTATAATGAACGCGGTTCCTACCTACCAAATCTCTATCAGGCAGACACCAATGCAATCAAGATTGCTTTGACTGGGACCCCATTGATTACCTATAAGAAAGATGGCAAGACCAAGGAAAATCATGCGACCACACGTGATATTTTTGGGGACTATATCCACAAATACTACTACAACCAGTCTATCGATGATGGCTTTACCCTACGTTTGATGCGAGAAGATATCGAGACTTCTTATAAAGACAATCTCAGATCCATCAATGAAGAGATCCAACGTGGAGGCTTGTCCAAGGAGGATATCTTTGCTCACACTCGTTATGTAGAACCTATGTTAGACTTTATCATTGAGGACTTTAATCGTGCACGTGATGTAATTTTTGATGATCAGACGATTGGTGGCATGATCGTCTGTGACTCGTCAAAGCAGGCGCGTGAGCTTGAAAAGCAATTAGAAAAACGTCGTAAAGTTGGAACAATCAACTTGACATCTGCATTGATTCTCCATGATGAGGGAGATAAGGAAGAGAAGAAAGACAAGGTAGATGCTTACAAAGAAGGCAAAATTGACCTTATCATCGTCTACTCCATGCTCTTGACAGGTTTTGATGCCCCTCGTCTCAAACGTCTCTACCTAGGGCGTAAAATCAAGGCTCATAACCTTTTACAGACTCTAACCCGTGTCAATCGTCCTTACAAGGACTATCTCTTTGGCTATGTCATCGACTTCGCGGATATTTCGAAAGAGTTTGACAGGACCAATCGTGCCTATCTAGAAGAACTCAATCAAGAGTATGATACAGCCTTGACTGGGGAAAATGGAGAGGATGTTTTTGGATCGCTCTTTGTCCCTGCAGACGAGATTTCTCATGAATTAAGGAAGACTGAGCTAATCTTACTTGACTATCCAACGGATAATCTGGAATACTTTTCCCAAGCTATCAATGATATCAAGGATAGAAAGCAGTTAATTGATCTACGAAAAGCTTTGGAGTCGATCAAGCAGTATTACAATATTGCTCGTCTCCTTGGTTACCATCACTTGATCGAGCAGATTGACATTGCTCAGGTCGCAACCTTGCTCAATATCCTCTCTAGACGGATGCTGACACTGTCCTTGATTGATAAACCAGCTGACTTTTCTAGTCAAACGCTCTTAAATTTAGCCATGTCTGAGACCAGTTTTAGTTTTGTCAAGATTGCAGAGGAAGAACTTCGCCTAGCAGCTAATGACCTGGAGGATTGGAGACGTCGGGTAGCTGGTAAGATTAAAAAACAGCGTGATGAAAAGGATCCTGAGTGGGTTTCTCTCTACGAAGAATTCCAACGTATCATGCAAAAACATTTTATCTATGGCCAAGAAGGCTATACAATGGAAAATATCAAGGAAACACAAAAAGACTATGAAGAACTCTTTAAGTCAGTGGAGGATTATTATACTCGTATGAGACGTTTGACTATGAACTTTAACGGAGATGAAATGGCAGCTCGTTCATACAAGCATGTGACCAACTCGACTATGGTCAGTGAATTTCCTGCTATTTACCATGTCATCAAAGGTTCTAAGGTTAAATTAGACCATAGAATCGGTCAAAATCAAGGGGTTCTAGATAATGAGGAATACCTAAAGCGAATGATTCGCGAGCAAGCCCGAAAAGAGATGAAGAAAAACCAATCAGCTAGCAATATGGCCAAACAAGATTTTGATCGATTGGTTGAATCGCTATTTGAAGGATATGAAGAGGAATACCAACACTAATGAATGAGACATACAAGGTCCAAGTCCAAGACTTGGTAGATGATTTAAAAGCCGTCTTTACCCATGCAGGACTAGGAGGAGAAGCGGGTGAGTACAAACTCCTCACCCAGTCTTTCCTCTACAAATTTTTAAATGATAAGTTTTTATATCAAGCACAGGTACTAGATGCAGGGAATACCTATGAAAACTTGTTGACCATGAGTGAGGAAGACTATGACTGGCTCTTGGAGGATATCGGTACCAGCACAGCTTGGATCAAGCCAGAGCAGTTGATCGAAACGCTTCACCGTCAGCAAAACGAGGCGACTTTCTATGAGATTTTTGAAAATACTCTTAACCAAATCGCCATTGACAATAATGATATCTTCTCTGTGCATACGGACGGAGATACGGCTATTCGTCTTTTTGACGAGCGTCTGATTACCGATACCATCTCAGATAGCAGTAAGCGTAACGAAGTGGCAAAAGCCATTATCAATCTTCTTACTCGAGTCAAGTTTGATGAGACCATTTTTTCACAAGGTTTCGACTTTTTCTCTACCCTCTTTGAGTACATGATTAAGGACTACAACAAAGATGGCGGTGGTAAGTACGCCGAGTACTACACGCCTCACTCTGTGGCTAAGATTATCGCTGATATCTTGGTTGGAAATGACCAACCATCAAACGTGCGGATCTATGACCCGTCAGCTGGTTCGGGAACCTTGCTTATGAATCTGGCTAGTCGTATCGGTGTGGATAAGACCACTGTCTATAGTCAGGATATCTCACAAAAATCGTCTAATCTCCTCCGTCTTAATCTGATCTTGAATGGACTGCAACACTCCATCCATAATATCGTACAGGGAAATACCATCATCGCCAATCGTCATCCTGAAAAGATGGACTATATCGTGTCTAACCCGCCTTTCAAGCTAGATTTTTCAGAATGGCGTGACCGAGTGGAAAGCTTGCCAGAAGCCAGTGAGCGTTTCTTTGCAGGAGTGCCAAAAGTTCCAGCCAAGTCTAAGGATAAGATGGCGATTTACGAGCTCTTTGTTCAGCATATCATCTATTCCTTGAAGTCAGACGGTCAAGCAGCCGTTGTCTTGCCAACAGGATTTATCACTGCCCAATCAGGTATTGATAAGGCCATCCGTCAACATTTGGTGGACAATCAAATGCTGGCTGGTGTCGTTTCTATGCCGTCTAATATCTTTGCGACGACAGGTACCAACGTCTCTATCCTCTTTATCGATAAGAAAAACAAGGGCGATGTCGTCCTCATTGATGCCTCAAACCTCGGAACCAAGGTCAAGGAAGGCAAGAACCAAAAGACAGTGCTCTCTCCAGAGGAAGAGCAGAAGATCGTCGAGACCTTTATCAAGAAAGAGGCCGTTGAGGACTTTTCTGTCACCATCTCTTATGAGGACATCAAGGAGAAAAACTACTCTCTTAGCGCGGGCCAATACTTTGACATCAAGATCGACTATGTGGATATCACAGCAGAAGAGTTTGAAGCCAAGATGACAGCCTTTCAAAACAAACTTTCAGACCTCTTCCAGCAATCGCATGCATTGGAGCAGGTGATTGAAGAGCAAATGAAGGGGTTGAAGTATGAGTGAGTGGAAAAGGTATAAATTAGGTGAGCTGCTTAGGGTGAAACATGGTTGGGCTTTTAAAGGAGAATTTTTTTCAGATACGGGAGTTCAAAGTATATTAACTCCGGGAAACTTTTATGAATCTGGCGGATTCAAAGCAAATCCTTCGAAAGATAGGTTTTATAGTGGAGATTATCCGAAAGAATACTTATGCTCAAAAGGGGATTTGGTTGTTGCAATGACTGAACAAGCTGCTGGTTTATTAGGTAGTACAGCGATAGTTCCTGAAGATAATCGATATTTACATAATCAGCGAATAGGTTTGATTTCTTGTAATGAATCCTTGAATAAAGATTTTGCTTACTATTTATTTATGACACAATCAGTTAGACAGCAGATAAGTCGTTCTGCATCTGGAACAAAAGTTAAGCATACCTCGCCAGAGAAAATTTATGATGTTCAAGTAGATATTCCAAAAATTCAAACTCAGAAAAATATTGCGATTTTTTTGAGTATACTAGATAAAAAAATCCAAATCAACAACCAAATCAACCAAGAGTTGGAAGACATGGCTAAGACCCTCTATGACTACTGGTTTGTGCAGTTTGATTTCCCAGACCAGAATGGCAAACCCTACAAATCATCAGGCGGAAAGATGGTCTATAACCCAGAACTCAAACGCGAAATCCCAGAAGGGTGGGGAGTGGATTCCTTATGGAATATAGCGAATTTTTATAATGGTCTTGCTATGCAAAAATATAGACCAGATACAAATGAGGATGGTTATCTTCCAGTTATTAAAATTCGAGAAATGATGAATGGTTTCTCAAAGGATACGGAAAAAGCGAGATTAGATATTCCAACAGAAGCAGTTGTAGAGAGAGGGGATATATTATTTTCTTGGTCTGCAACATTAGAGGTTATAATCTGGGGGAAAGAAAGAGGAGCTTTAAATCAACATATTTTTAAAGTTACTTCGGATACTTATCCAAAATCCTTCATCTACTTTGAATTGAAAAGCTATTTGAAGGTATTTAAAGCAATTGCTGAGTTGAGAAAAACAACTATGGGACATATTACTCAGGACCATTTAAAGCAGGCTAAGATTGTAGTTCCACCGATTGAAATTATTTCAAAATTAGATGCCAAACTACAACCCATAATGTTAAAACAACAGATTCTAGAAAATCAAAACCAAGAACTCACCCAACTTCGCGATTGGCTCTTGCCAATGCTGATGAACGGACAGGTGAAGGCATAATAT
The DNA here is from genome assembly GCF_026782285.1 of Streptococcus oralis. Classification (GTDB taxonomy): domain Bacteria; phylum Bacillota; class Bacilli; order Lactobacillales; family Streptococcaceae; genus Streptococcus; species Streptococcus oralis_CG. Next base: position 153,685 of record NZ_JAKUWG010000002.1, on the reverse strand, counting down.
TAAGGAGATGATAAGATGGAAAAGCGACTAAGATTGTTTCATTTTTCAAGAGAAAGTGACAATGTTAATGTAGTATCAGGGAAAATCTTCGAATCAAGCTCAATTGATTTTAAAGAAGAATTCGATAAAATTATTGATGATTTAGACACACGAGTTCAAAAATGTATGGACGATAAATTTGCAAAAAATTTTAGATTTAATCGAAGAACTTCTCAAATGGTTACAAACATTTCTGAGATATTTGTTAGTCATAATAAATTTAAGTCAAACTCAGATGATATTGCAAGTAAGTTTAAGGATGCAATAGGCAATCAATTCCATAATGATTTCTATCTAGTAGTACTAACCACTATGCTAAATGATAGTGAGGTGCTTTTTATAGTAAAAATGGAAACTGGAACTGCTATACAAGTCACGGATGAAAATACTTTAAAGACACTTGATAGAATCTTACCTGATAAAAAATCTAGGCTTCAGAAAGCTACTGTAATATTCAAAGATAGAACTATTTCTTTTAAAGAAGGAACAGAGCCAAGCAATTCAGAAAGAGAAAATATTCATTCAAGGGTATTAGATAGGACTGATGATAATATTTCTCGTTACTTCTTCAAAACGTTTTTAGAAAGTACAAACGTCATTGATGATCCTGATTCAGCAGCAAAAGCAGCTATAGAAGCAATTGAAATAGTTTCAAAACCATATCTAAAGTCTAATAACTCTTCTAACGATGTAAAAGAGAGATTACAAAGTTTTTTATCTCAAAAACGAGAGACATCTTTTGATGGTTTGATTGGGGAAATTAGTACTTTACTTGATTTTGAAAAAGCTGGAACCTATATGGATTCTGAAAAACTAGCTCAAGAAGCATATCAAAATGCCAAAAAAAGAAATGGCACGGTTATATTTACATTTACAGCCGAGCTAAAAACACCACCAAGGACAGTGTATGTTTCAAAGGATAATAATAAAGAGTTAGAGATTAGAGTTTTTGATAGTTTATTGGAACAAGGAGATGTTGTATGGGAGGTAGAAGGGAATTATTCAATAATGAAGATAAATACAGATAGGATCACAATATTGAAGAGGTGATTATTATGTGTAACCAAATTTTTTCTTCGATCAGCAATTATAATTTGCAAGGGAGTTGGTTTAATTTTTTAGAAAAGGAGAGAATATTTAAATATAATATTAAGTTTATAGTTTACGAAAAAGAAGTTAGTAAATTTAAACATGATTTTTCATTACCCTTACCAGATAATATAAGTGTTAGATGTAATGATTTTCCATTTGCTCAGTTTGATAATCCTGAGAGTGAAAATATTATTATTCTTACTATTGAACAAAACTTAGTTCCTGAAAAAAATAAAAAGATATTCTTTTACTCAGAAAAAGATTTTATTGAATTCGAAAAAGAATTTTTAAGAAAAATTGCAATAAAAGAATTAAAAAATAGACATAATAAAATTGCGATAGATATTTTTAAAGGTGATTTTAGAATTATTTCTCCAATATTTTCTCTAGTAACAGAAGAATTAAAGATTCCTAAAATAGTTCTAACTAAATCAGAATTTAATCACGTGAAGATATGTGCTTTGCCAAATGTGATTACTAATATTAACTACGAAGATTGTAAAAAAATATCATTAATTAATTTATTGGATTTACTATCTGAACGAATGATCTCTGATAATGGAGAAAATACTGAATTTGTAATTAGTTTTGAAAAAAATGCAATCTTAAAATTAGATGATGTTAGTGTAACAGAAAAATTTTTCAATAATTTTGAAAATATTTTTGACTTTATTTTTAGTGATGATAAAACTTATTATGAAAAGTTAATTATTTTTAGAGAACTGTTCTCAGATTTAGTAAATAATAAATTAAAAATAGATGATAAAGACATAGACATAACCTGGAAAAAATTAAAAATTAATTATAATTTATTTATAAAAGATAAGTTAAAAAAATATATTGATGATAAGAAAAAAATCACTGAAGACTTCACTAATCTGCAAAGGAAGACTTCCAATAGTATAAAAACTATAACAAATTCATTGTTGCAACAAATTTTAGTTTTGGTAGTAACAGTTTTAACAACTTTTATTCTTAAAAATTTCTCTACTAGATCAGCTATGTTGTTAACTCTTATTGTTGGATTGTTCTATTTGATTCTTGTAATAGGAATAAATCGTTTAAAAGGATGGAATTGTGAATCAAAATCTATTGAGTTAGAATACAAAAAAATAGAAAATATGTATAGTATTTTTTATAATGTTGAAGAAGATTATTTTAATGAGTTGAAGCAAGATTATAAAGACAAAATAAATGATTTAATACAGGTTGAAAAATGGAGTCATAAAATTGTATATTTAATTACAGTTTTTGTTGCTTTTTCTATATTATTTGTTTATTTACATCCATGTTTGTACACTCATTGTGAATTTTATAAGAATATAGTTGATTTCTTTAGTCAACATTTTTGAATCAATAAGTCTATTTGAATTCTGAATATTTGTAAGTTGTTAAAAAAACATGATGTTTATATTTACTAAATAATAGCGTATATCCCAGCCAAATCAACTTTTGGCTGGTTTTTATTGTCTAAAGATGGTATAATTAAATTACCTAAAAGGTAATTTAATTTAACGGAAAGGAACATATGAAGCTTATCTATACAAACAAATCTGTTAAAAAGCAGTGCACAGAGCTGAAGCGGGCGAAAAAAGATTTTTCGGATAAGATTGCTGTAAAGTTGCATCAGTTGATCAACTTTTTGGAAGCGGCGGATTCTTTGGCTAGTGTGACAGCATTTCCTAAGTATCACTTTCACCAACTCAAGGGAAAGAGACAGGGACAGTTTGCTTTGGATATAGACGGTCGAAAGAGTTCCTATCGGTTGATTGTAGAATTTCGTGAGGAGGATCTAGAAAAGGTTTTTCCTAGTCCCATTGAAATCGAAATCCTAAAAATAGAGGAGGTCAGCAATCACTATGAGTAATAAAATTGTTGAATACAAAGACCTGATTGCTTTTCATCCAGGTCAGTACGTTGAAGAGTTGATTGAAGATTATAACGTAACGCAGAAAGAATTTGCGGAGCGTTTGGGAGTTTCGGCAAAGACTGTTAGTAAGCTGGTCAATGCGGAGGAGTCTATTAGTAAAGAGACGGCTCATAAGTTAGCCAAGCTAAGCGGAGTTTCTATGCAAACCTGGCTCAATCTTCAGAATGCTTACGATGTAAAAGTGGCAGAGATTGTAGAACAAAAAGAGTTAGAAGAAGGTAGCGAGAAAGAAATCTGTGAGATGATAGATTTCAAGTATTTTAAGGAAGAAGGCTACGTTCCAGACAAACGCTATAGCTTGAAGGAAAAGATTATTGAGCTTCGCAAGATTTTAGGTGTGGCAAGTTTAGAAAACCTTATATCTTTTAACCATTTAGTCAGCTATCGGAATACGCGTGAGTTTACAACTAAAAGTATAGTAAACTCTAATATCATGCTGGAGTTGGCATCTAAAAAAGCACGTGATAAAACGACAACTAAGCTAAATCGCAGAAAGCTAGAGAGAAGCCTGCCAGCTTTGAGAAAGTTGACCAGACAAAATCCAGAAGTTTTTCCTCAACGCTTGTATGATATCTTGCTAGACTGTGGTGTTGTCCTAGTCGGTTTACCTGCTTTGCCAAATGCCAATTTGAATGGAGCGACTAAAAAGTTCAGTAATGGTAGTGCCTTGCTTTTACTGACGGATCGAAATAAAGCATCAGATATTTTCTGGTTCTCACTTTTCCATGAGATTGGACACATTCTGGAGAATGATTTTTCATCTGATGAAGGAAACAGTGAGTCCTATCTTCGTTCTGAGGAACAGGCAGATCAATTTGCGAAAGATTTCTTGATTAGACCAGAAGATTATCAAGCTTTTGTAGAAAAAGGAAACTTTGATAAGACGGATATCATATGTTTTGCGGAGGAAATCGATATTCATCCTAGTGTTGTCTTAGGCAGATTACAAAATGAGGGTATTCTAGGTTTTGACCGTTTCCGAGAACTAAAAGAGAATTATTACTTTGTTTCCTAAGTGTCAGGAAATTTTTAGAAGAAGAAAAAAGATTCATACAGTCAGTCATGTGAAGTCATTAATTCGCTCATTTTTAAGGTACAACATTGTTTCCATATTTCCTGGAAACGGATAGAAAGTAAGGAGAAAGATGGAACAAACTAACCAAAAATCCCAGTGCCAGCAACTATGGGCTAGGAACAAATACCTCGTTTTGAGTCATTCCAGCAAAATTTACAATGAGATTCGCCAGTATCTCAAGCAAGAAGTGGTGGAGCTGAGTCTGGTTCAAGAGATGATTGACCGTGCCTGTCAGATCCCAGAGCATAGGGGTCAGGTTTGCAATGCCTTTCAGCATATTTGGGGCTATTTCAAAAAGAAAGCGACAGATGTTGAGCGCAAGGACTATATGCTTTTGCTGGATCGCTACCGCTTTGGTCAGGCTTCCAAGGAAGACTTGATCGCTAAAACTCGAGACTTGCTTGACCGCTATCCCAATACCTACTTGCAACATTCGACTTTACTGAAAGGAGACTCCCATGAGACTTTGGCATGAGGCTTTGATTTCACAACTTCCCCGTCCTCAACTTTTGGGACAACATCGAGAGTGCTGTGCTCTTCGTGGCAATGGCTGGGGCAGAAAGCATGCGACGGTGGACTATGTCTTTACCCACTCGCCTTATCGTCTCTATGCTTATCATCGCTTGATTATGGAGGAAATGGCTGACCGTGGCTACAATGTCAGTCCAGAGTGGCTGGACAAGAACTACCGTGGCAAGACCTGTCCTTCTTATCAAGACTTGCCTGAGGAAAGGTTGGGCAATCCTATCTACAGTGAGCATGATGTAGCCTACTACGAGGAGTGCTTAGCTAATCTCCGAGAGAAGGGGATAGAGTTATAGTCTTTTCTAATAGCATGCCATAGTCACTTATAAGAATCGTCAATAGCTCGTTTGAGCATTCTAACTAAAATACAGCCATAAAACAAGCAATACCAAGGATTTGAGATGCTGGTCTCAAGTCTTTTTCTTTTGACCAAAAGAGCGATATAGTTTCAAACTATATCAAATCCTAATTATTTACAATTATACAGACAGTTTCTTTTCTGTTAAGATAGTTTCAACAACAAATTTTGGAGGACACATCATGTCAACTACAATCATCGGTTTCCCTCGTTTGGGCGAATTCCGCGAATTAAAATTTACAACTGAAAAATACTTTAGAAAAGAAATCTCAGAAGAAGAACTCTTGGCGGCGGCTAAAGAATTGCGTGCAAAACACTGGAACATTGTCAAAGAAAAAGGCATCACTGAAATCCCATCAAATGACTTTTCTCACTATGATAACTTCTTAGATGCAGCTTTCCTTTTCAATGTGGTACCTGCTTCAGTTCAAAACTTGGACTTGTCTGACCTTGAGCGCTACTTTGCTTTGGGTCGTGGTTACCAAGGAGAAAAAGGGGACGTTCGTGCCCTTCCGATGAAGAAATGGTTCAACACCAACTACCACTACATCGTGCCTAAATTTGAAAAAGACACTCAAGTTAAATTGGCTGGTCACAAGATTTTTGATGAGTTCCAAGAAGCCAAAGAACTTGGTCTCAACACTCGTCCAGTCCTTGTAGGGCCATTCACTTTCCTTCAATTGTCAGACTTTGAAGAAGGCGTGAAAGCAGAAGACTTCGTAGATAGCTTAGTAGTTGCATACCAAGAAGTTTTTGCTAAATTGGCTGAACTTGGTGCGACTCGCATCCAACTAGACGAAGCGGCTCTTGTCAAAGACTTGACAGCTGAAGAAAAAGCTCTCTTCTTGAACCTCTACAACAAACTCTTGGCTGACAAGAAAGGTCTTGAGGTCTTGCTTCAAACTTACTTCGGTGATGTGCGTGATGTCTACTCTGACCTTGTGAACTTGCCAGTAGATGCCATTGGTTTGGACTTCGTTGAAGGTAAGAAAACTCTTGAACTCGTTAAAGGTGGTTTCCCAGCTGATAAGACTCTCTATGCAGGTATCGTCAATGGTAAAAACATCTGGCGCAACAACTACGAAAAGAGCTTGGCTGTTCTTGAGCAAATTCCAGCTGAAAACATCGTATTGACAAGCTCATGCTCACTTCTTCATGTGCCATTTACAACTGCTAACGAAGAATTTGAACCAGCAATCTTGAACCACTTTGCCTTTGCAGTTGAAAAATTGGAAGAACTTCGTGATTTGGATGCTATCCGCAATGGTCAAGGTGCAGAAGCTCTTGCAGCTAATAAAGAACTCTTTGCGACTGAGCGTGTGGGTGAAAATACAGAACTTCGTGCGCGCATCGCTGGATTGACTGACGCAGACTACACTCGTTTGCCAGCCTTTGCGGAACGTGAAGCCATCCAAGAAGAAGCTTTCAAACTTCCAGCACTTCCAACAACAACCATCGGTTCATTCCCTCAAACTAAGGAAGTCCGTGCTAAACGTTTGGCTTACCGTAAAGGTGAATTGTCACAAGAAGAATACGATGCTTTCCTTGCCGAAACTATCGACGAATGGATCAAATGGCAAGAAGAAGTTGGATTTGACGTGCTTGTACACGGTGAGTTCGAGCGTAACGACATGGTTGAGTACTTCGGTCAAAACTTGTCAGGTTACCTCTTCTCTAAGAATGGTTGGGTACAATCATACGGTATGCGTGGGGTGAAACCACCAATCATCTGGGGTGATGTCACTCGTCTCAACCCAATCACTGTTAAATGGTCTAGCTACGCACAAAGCCGTACTGACAAACCTGTTAAGGGTATGTTGACTGGACCTGTTACCATCCTCAACTGGTCATTCCCACGTGAAGACATCTCTATCAAGGACTCAACTCTTCAAATCGCCCTTGCTATCAAGGATGAAGTGCTTGATCTTGAAGCTGCTGGCGTGAAAATCATCCAAATCGACGAAGCTGCTCTCCGTGAGAAATTGCCACTCCGTCGTAGCGACTGGTATGAAGATTACCTTGACTGGGCTATTCCAGCCTTCCGCTTGGTACACTCTACAGTAGCGCCAGACACACAAATCCACACCCACATGTGTTACTCAGAATTTACAGATATCATCCCAGCTATCGACAACATGGATGCGGACGTTATTTCCTTTGAAGCAAGCCGTTCAAACCTTGAAATCTTGGACGAACTCAAAGCGAAAAACTTCCAAACAGAAGTGGGACCTGGGGTTTACGATATCCACTCACCTCGTGTGCCAAACGAAGGCGAAATCGACCACACTATCGAAGCTATCCTTGCTAAAGTACCAAGCAAGAAAGTTTGGATTAATCCTGACTGTGGTTTGAAAACACGTGGTATTCCAGAAACAAAAGAAAGCTTGATTCGCCTTGTCGAAGCAGCTAAGGCTGCGCGTGAGAAATTGTAAGATAGGATTTCTCTCTTGACGCTGACTGATCAAGGAACTGCTTGGCCCTAGCCGCCTCAGCAATCATGAAATCAAAAAGAAAAGGATAATGATTATGTCACGCCAAACGCCGTCACTTTCATTTGAAGTGTTCCCTCCAAACCCAGCTGTGGGTAATGATAAAATTATTTCAGCCTTGCAAGATATGCGGGAGCTGACACCGCACTTTATCAGTGTGACTGCCAGCAATAATAAATTTAATATCAAGGAAACAACGGTTCGTTTGGCTGACTTTATCCAGAATGACTTGGCGATTCCAACTATTGCTCACTTGCCAGCTATCTATCTGACTAAGGAGAAGGTTGCAGAGACACTTGCGGACTTGGACAAGGTTGGTGTGCGAAAAATCTTGGCTTTACGTGGGGATATCATCCCTGATGTGGAACCACAAAAGGATTTTCGCTACGCAACAGATTTGATCGAGTTCATCAAGGAACAAGCGTCGCATTTTGATATTGTTGGTGCTTGCTACCCAGAGGGGCACCCTGACTCGCCAAACCAGATCTCAGATATTCAAAATCTAAAGAAAAAAGTGGATGCAGGTTGCTCAAGTCTCGTAACTCAACTTTTCTTTGACAATGAGCGTTTCTATGATTTCCAAGATAAGTGTACCTTGGCAGGGATTGATGTTCCTATTCATGCGGGTATCATGCCAATTCTGAATCGAAATCAGGCTCTCCGTCTCTTGAAAACGTGTGAGAATATCCACCTTCCACGCAAATTCAAAGCCATCTTAGACAAGTATGAGCATGACCCTGAGTCGCTCAGAGCAGCAGGACTTGCCTATGCAGTAGACCAAATTGTGGACTTGGTCACTCAGGATGTCGCAGGTGTGCATCTCTATACCATGAACAATGCTGAAACAGCAAAATACATCCATCAAGCAACCCATGCCTTGTTTAACCATCAGTCTTTAGGATAATCGATTCTTTTAGCACTTCGTCTGAAGTGGTTAGGCCGCCAGCAAACCTTCGGTTTCATGGCTAAACTGAAAGCCTTGGTCTTTCAGTTTGCCTGTAACGTTAGCAAAACTAACGTTACTTTAACCACTGAGACGATAGCTTGTCATTCACTTGCTTTTAAATGAAAAATGACAGTTGTGAGAGCTAAAGAATTCACTAAATAAAATAAACAACAAACCATTCCTCTTTTCATGGGGGAATGGTTCCTTTTTAATAGAAAAGCCCGCACTTTTTAAGAAAAATATGATAAAATAGACTCTGTACGTACTTGATACAAAGATGAGGGTATTGAATAATACAATGTATTCAAACTGCAAGGTTTAGCGACACGAGCGAGTCAAATCGATGTTATTTGACGAGGGAGTTAGTAAAGCATTTAGCTAATCGCATGATAGCGATTAGCATGAAAGGCTTAGATGCTTTAGCATCAATCCTTTCTAATGATTTGTATCTTGAGAATTGTACTCGCCTACAATTCTGTGGAAAAAGATAAATCTAGCTAGGAGCGGTCGCTCCGTCGATCGATTTCCTATTTTCCTTTGAGTTGCTTAACGGCTTAGTATCTTGAGAATTGAACACGGCCGAAAAGCTGTGTAAAAAAGATAAACTGTCTTGTCTTCATCGAAGACTTCGTCAGTTTCCTATTTTTACTTTGCTTTTGACGTCCTTGATATCTTGAGTAATTGAACACGGGCTAAATCCCTAGTGAAAAAGATAGATTTCCTGGTGTGCATCGCACACTGCGTCAATCTCCTATTTTCATACGGGATTCTTCACGCCCTTGGTATCTTGATCTTTGTAGGCAAGGCGTATAATTTCATCAATCCAAAGGGGATTAAAATGACAAAACAAGTGTTTCAAACGACTTTTGCGGGTCGTGAGTTAATCGTAGAGACTGGTCAGGTTGCTAAGCAAGCAAATGGCTCTGTTGTCGTGCGTTACGGTGAGTCAACTGTCTTGACTGCTGCCGTTATGTCTAAGAAGATGGCAACTGGGGATTTCTTCCCTCTCCAAGTCAACTACGAAGAAAAAATGTATGCGGCTGGGAAGTTTCCTGGTGGCTTTATGAAACGTGAAGGACGTCCTTCGACAGACGCGACCTTGACAGCGCGTTTGATTGACCGTCCAATCCGTCCTATGTTTGCGGAAGGTTTCCGTAATGAAGTACAAGTGATCAACACTGTGCTTTCTTACGACGAAAATGCTTCGGCACCAATGGCCGCTATGTTTGGTTCATCTTTAGCGCTTTCTATCTCAGATATTCCATTTAACGGACCAATCGCTGGGGTACAAGTAGGCTATGTAGATGGCCAAATCATCATCAACCCAAGTCAAGAACAAGCAGAGCAATCTCTTCTTGAATTGACAGTTGCAGGTACCAAGCACGCTATCAACATGGTTGAGTCTGGTGCCAAAGAATTGTCAGAAGAAATCATGTTGGAAGCCCTTCTGAAAGGACACGAAGCTGTCAAAGAATTGATTGCCTTCCAAGAAGAAATCGTTGCTGCTGTTGGTAAGGAAAAAGCAGAAGTGGAATTGCTTCATGTGGATGCTGACTTGCAAGCTGAAATCATTGCAGCTTACAACAGCGACCTCCAAAAAGCGGTTCAAGTAGAAGAAAAATTGGCCCGTGAAGCTGCAACCCAAGCGGTTAAAGACCAAGTGACTGCAGTGTATGAAGAAAAATATGCAGACCACGAAGAATTTGACCGTATCATGCGTGATGTGGCTGAAATCTTAGAACAAATGGAACACGCTGAAGTACGCCGTTTGATTACAGAAGACAAGGTGCGTCCTGATGGTCGTAAGGTTGATGAAATCCGTCCTTTAGATGCGCAGGTCGACTATCTTCCTCGTGTACATGGTTCTGGCCTTTTCACTCGTGGACAAACGCAAGCTCTTTCAGTCTTGACCTTAGCCCCAATGGGAGAAACTCAAATCATCGATGGTTTGGATCCAGAGTACAAGAAACGCTTTATGCACCACTATAACTTCCCTCAATACTCTGTAGGGGAAACTGGTCGTTACGGTGCGCCAGGTCGTCGTGAAATTGGTCACGGTGCTCTCGGTGAGCGTGCTCTTGCTCAAGTCTTGCCAAGTTTGGAAGAATTCCCATACGCGATCCGCTTGGTAGCTGAGGTCTTGGAATCAAATGGTTCTTCATCTCAAGCCTCTATCTGTGCGGGAACGCTTGCCCTTATGGCTGGTGGTGTGCCAATCAAGGCGCCAGTAGCAGGAATTGCCATGGGTCTCATCTCAGATGGAAACAACTATACAGTTTTGACAGATATCCAAGGTTTGGAAGACCACTTTGGAGACATGGACTTTAAGGTTGCCGGTACTCGTGACGGGATTACAGCCCTTCAAATGGATATCAAGATTCAAGGAATCACTGCAGAAATCTTGACAGAAGCCCTTGCTCAAGCTAAGAAAGCTCGTTTTGAAATCCTTGATGTCATCGAAGCTACTATTCCAGAAGTGCGTCCCGAATTGGCTCCAACTGCACCGAAAATTGATACCATCAAGATTGATGTGGACAAGATCAAGATTGTCATCGGTAAAGGTGGAGAAACCATCGATAAGATTATCGCTGAAACAGGCGTTAAGATTGATATCGATGAAGAAGGGAATGTTTCTATCTACTCTAGCGACCAAGATGCCATTAACCGTACCAAAGAAATCATTGCTGGCTTGGTTCGTGAAGCTAAAGTGGATGAAGTTTACCATGCCAAGGTTGTTCGTATCGAGAAATTCGGTGCCTTTGTCAATCTCTTTGACAAGACAGATGCTCTTGTTCACATTTCGGAAATGGCTTGGACGCGTACCAATAATGTCGAAGACTTGGTGGCTATTGGAGACGAAGTCGATGTCAAAGTTATCAAGATTGATGAAAAAGGCCGCATCGATGCCTCTATGAAGGCTCTTCTTCCTCGTCCTCCAAAACCTGAGCATGATGAAAAAGGTGAAAAGTCTGATCGTCCTCACCGCCCACGTCATCACAAGGATCACAAACCGAAGAAAGAATTTACACACAAACCAAAAGATTCAGAATAAGAAAAGGAGAAATGTATGGGATGGTGGCGCGAAACCATTGCTATCGTAAAAGAAAATGATCCAGCGGCGCGCACCACTTTGGAGGTTTTACTGACTTATCCAGGTGTCAAGGCCTTGGCTGCCCACCGTCTTTCGCATTTTCTCTGGAAGCATGGCTTTAAACTCTTGGCTCGGATGCACAGTCAGTTTTGGCGCTTCTGGACCCAGATTGAGATTCATCCAGGCGCTCAGATTGAGTCAGGTGTCTTTATCGACCATGGTTCTGGCTTGGTGATTGGAGAGACAGCGATTGTTGAGACGGGAGTTCTCCTTTATCATGGGGTGACTCTTGGGGGAACAGGGAAGGATGTTGGCAAACGCCATCCGACTGTCCGTCGAGGCGCGCTCATCTCTGCTCATGCTCAAGTTATTGGCCCAGTGGAAATTGGCGAAAATGCCAAAGTTGGAGCGGGGGCAGTCGTCGTGGCGGATGTGCCTAGTGATGTGACCGTAGTTGGAATCCCTGCCAAGATTGTGCGCGTCCACGGTCAGAAAGACGAGCCGACCATCCACGAGGTGGAAGAACAGCGAGAATATTATCTGGACAAGCTGGAGCATGCCCGCGAAGCCAGCCACCATTCGTCGGAGCTCTAAGAAAGACTTGTTTTGAACAGTAACAAGACATCTTACGGAGGTCTTGTCAAGGAATGCTTTAGCAAACTGTAACCCAATAGAAAAGATGAAAGAGGCTTTGCTGAAGTCCTAAAGAAAGAGAAGTTATGTTATTAGAGGAATTCGAAGATGTAGCTGGGGTTGTTGAGCCAACAGATAGGCAGATTATGGACAAGGGTGAGGTTTGTGAAACTATCATCCTGTCCTTTAATGGCGAAATTCTGAAACGTTTGATTGAGTCAGAAAAAGTCTATCAAGGAGGCTATTTAAAAAATCTTAACGGTCAATTCCCTTGGTATGTATATAATTATGATGGAAATCAAGTTGCGGTCATGACTGCGCTTATTGGAGCTCCATCAGTGATTGGCCAACTGGAGGAGTTGGCGGCCAGAGGCTTCAAGAATTTCATCATTCTAGGTTCTTGTGGCGTTTTGGATCGCTCAATTGAGGCGGACAAGATTATCCTGCCGGCTGCTGCTTTGCGAGATGAAGGCACTAGCTATCACTATGCCCCACCGGGTGACGAAGTCGCCTATGACGAGTCTCTGCTGATCGAGCTGGAAGCCATCTTTGACAAGCACGATATTGAGCATATCCGCACCAAGGCCTGGACCACAGATGCTTTCTATCGGGAAACGCCTGATAAGGTCAAGCGTCGCTTAGCTGCTGGGGCTCAAGTGGTGGACATGGAAGCTTCAGCTATCATGGCTTGGAGTCAATTTCGCAAGAGTAAAGTCTATCAGTTCTTCTACACAGCTGACTATGTGGATCATCATAACCGAACCTGGGATGCCCGCCATGAAGAGCGGACAGCTGATGCCATGACTTTTTTCACTATCGCTTTGACAATAGCAAAGGAACTAGAAAGGTAACTACAAGAATGGCAGTATATTTTTACGGCTGTATCACCATGGATGGCTACTTGGCAGACAGCCAGCACAGGATAGACTGGCTGCATCAGCTTGGTTCTGTAGAGGATACAGGCTATGATGATTTTTACAGGCAAATGGATATCACCATCATGGGCAAGCGGACCTTTGAGGAAATCCAAGATTTGCAAGATGTAGAAAGTTTTTATCAAGCTACGGAAAACTATGTCTTTACGCATGATAGGCACCTGCCTGTTAGCAATTACCAGCCAGTAGCTGGGGATGTGGTGGACTTTGTTCGCCAGATTGACAAAGGCAAAAATGTCTTTGTGATTGGTGGTAATTCCTTGGTAGGACCGCTCTTGGATGCGGATCTTTTCGACCACCTCATTATTCAGATAGCACCCCTTATCCTAGGAAAGGGGGTTCCCCTCTTTACCCAAGAGGAAGGGCAGCGCTTTTACCAACTGGATAACCTCAGACAATTTGGCCCATTTGCAGAGCTGGTTTTCAGCCGAAAAAGTCAGAAATAGAGAAGGGAGTGGACCGCATGATTAAAATTTACGACACCATGACCCGCAGCCTACGTGAATTTGTGCCCATTGAAGAGGGCAAGGTTCGCATGTATGTCTGTGGGCCAACCGTCTACAACTATATCCACGTTGGGAATGCTCGTTCAACGGTAGCCTTTGATACCATTCGTCGCTACTTTGAATATCGTGGCTATGAGGTTGCCTATATTTCCAATTTCACGGATGTAGATGATAAGATTATCAATCGCGCCAAGGAAGAAGGCATCACGCCTCAAGAGGTTGCGGACAAGTACATTGCTGCCTTTCGTGAAGACGTGACGGCCTTAGGCGTCAAACCTGCTACTCGCCATCCGCGTGTAGTGGAGTTTATGGCGGACATCATTCGTTTTGTCGCTGACTTGATTGAAAAAGGTTATGCTTACGAGAGTCAAGGGGATGTTTACTTCCGTGTGGAAAAATCCCACAACTATGCTAAGTTGGCCAATAAAACTTTGGAAGATTTGGAACTGGGTGCTTCAGGTCGTACAGATGAAGAAACAGCTCGTAAGGAAAATCCTGTGGACTTTGCCCTTTGGAAAGCTGCAAAACCAGGCGAGATTTCTTGGGATAGTCCTTGGGGACCTGGTCGTCCGGGTTGGCATATCGAGTGTTCGGTCATGTCGACAGAGATTTTGGGCGATACCATTGATATCCACGGTGGGGGAGCCGATCTGGAGTTTCCGCATCACACCAATGAAATTGCCCAGTCAGAAGCCAAAACAGGCAAGACTTTCGCCAACTACTGGATGCACAATGGTTTTGTCAACATCGACAATGTCAAGATGTCTAAGTCCTTGGACAACTTTATCACAGTCCATGATGCCCTCAAAACTCTTGATGGCCAAGTGCTTCGATTCTTCTTTGCGACTCAGCATTACCGTAAGCCTATCAACTTTACCGAAAAAGCAGTGCGGGATGCAGAGACTAATCTCAAGTATCTGAAAAATACCTATGAACAACCATTTACTGGGACTGTCGATGCTCAAGAGTTACAAGACTTTAAAGATAAGTTTGTAGCGGCTATGGATGAGGATTTCAACTCTGCCAACGGTATCACAGTTGTCTTTGAAATGGCCAAATGGATCAACTCTGGCAACTATGATGCAAGTGTTAAGAAAGCTCTTGCAGATATGTTGGAAGTCTTTGGGATTGTCTTTGTAGAGGAAGTTTTGGATGCAGACATTGAAGCCTTAATCCAAAAACGTCAAGAAGCGCGTGCTAATCGTGACTTTGCGACAGCAGACCAAATCCGTGACCAATTGGCTGCTCAAGGAATTAAACTACTGGATACAAAAGATGGAGTGAGGTGGACACGTGATTGATGTCAATCTCATTAACGGGATTGCGCTAGCTTTTGAGGGAGATGCGGTTTATTCCATGTATATCCGGCGTCACCTGATTTTTCAGGGGCTAACCAAGCCCAACAAGCTCCACCAAGAGGCGACCAAGTATGTCTCAGCCAAGGCTCAGGCTTGCTTGATTGCCCTCATGTTGGAGGAGCAAGTCTTGACGGATAAAGAAGAAGAAATCTACAAACGAGGTCGCAATACCAATAGCCACACAAAGGCTAAAAATGCTGATGTGGTGACCTATCGCATGTCTACAGGTTTTGAAGCAGTGATGGGCTATCTCCATCTGACTGAAAATGTGGAGCGTCTAGAGACCCTAATTTCTTGGTGCATCCAAAAAGTGGAGGGCTAGGATATGATTGCAAAGGAATTACAAGACTGGTTTCCTGAAGCTCAGATTTCAGATCAGCCGATTGAGAAACCAGGCTATCTTACTCTCCCTTTAGCTTCTCAGCAGTGGATTTTACTGGAGGAAGATGGGCTCAGCGAGCGTGAAAAGCAGCTGGTTGCCCTTTTGACCCAGCAAGAGCAGGCTCGTTCGCTCAATCCTTGGTATCTCTATCTGATTGAGGGGAAGGGGCAGGCACCGCAAACATTAAAAAAAATTCAGCTGGTTTATTGTCATCTTTCCTATTTTCAACAGGAAAATCTAGCCTCTTGGCTAGATATGATGCAAACTCTCTTTCCCAACTGCCAGACAGTGCTACAGGTCGGTGCTCAGGATTATGTATTTGTGCTTCAACAAGATAAGTACACCTCTGTACGAGCTATTTTAAGTGATACGATTGAAGCAGTGGAGTATGACTTTGGTCTTCGTCTGTCTATCATGTTAGGGCAGGTCTGGTCACAGACTGGGTATCAGGCCCTGTCAGATTTAATCCAAGCAGAGCGGGACTTGTTTAAGACTTGGTGGCGTCAGGGTCACCAAGGTGTTCATACCTTTTCACAACTCTATCTTTGGAGTATGGGAGAAAGGAGCGTGGACTTGAAGGTAATCAAGGAATGCCTGCACCAGATGATTTTGGATCAGGATCAGATTCAGGAAATCATTCTCTCTCTTTGGGAAAATAGTGCCGTTCTCACTAAAACAGCCCAACAACTCTACCTGCACCGCAATTCTCTCCAATACAAGATTGATAGATGGGAAGAATTGACAGGACTTCAGTTGAAGGAGTTGACCGACCTAACCTTGTGTTATCAGTTGATTTTACCAGATATTCTTTAAAGTTTTGTGCAAGTTGCACAGAACTTTTTAATTTTTTTGGTCACCTTGCCATAGAAATGTAAAGCGTTTTCATCTATAATGAAACTATCAAAATACAAAAGGAGTTCACCTCAATGGTAGAATTAAATCTTAAAAACATCTACAAAAAATATCCAAACAGCGAACACTACTCAGTTGAAGACTTCAACTTGGACATCAAAGATAAAGAGTTTATCGTTTTCGTAGGTCCTTCAGGATGTGGTAAATCAACAACTCTTCGTATGATTGCTGGTCTTGAAGACATCACAGAAGGTACTGCATCTATCGATGGCGTGGTTGTCAATGACGTAGCTCCAAAAGACCGTGACATCGCCATGGTATTCCAAAACTACGCTCTTTACCCACACATGACTGTATATGACAACATGGCTTTCGGTTTGAAATTGCGTAAATACAGCAAGGAAGATATCGACAAACGTGTGCAAGAAGCAGCAGCAATCCTTGGTTTGAAAGAATTCTTGGATCGTAAACCAGCTGACCTTTCAGGTGGTCAACGTCAACGTGTTGCCATGGGTCGTGCAATCGTCCGTGATGCAAAAGTGTTCTTGATGGACGAACCTTTGTCAAACTTGGATGCCAAACTTCGTGTATCTATGCGTGCTGAAATCGCGAAAATCCACCGTCGTATCGGAGCTACAACTATCTACGTAACCCACGACCAAACAGAAGCGATGACTCTTGCAGACCGTATCGTTATCATGTCAGCAACTAAGAACCCTGCTGGTACAGGTACTATCGGACGTGTTGAACAAATCGGTACTCCTCAAGAAGTTTACAAAAACCCAGTTAACAAGTTCGTTGCAGGATTCATCGGAAGCCCAGCTATGAACTTCATCAATGTGAAATTAGAAGGCAATGAAATTGTTTCTGACGGTTTCCGCTTGAAAGTTCCAGAAGGCGCTTTGAAAGTTCTTCGTGACAAAGGCTACGAAGGAAAAGAATTGATCTTCGGTATTCGTCCAGAAGATGTGAATGCAGAACCTGCTTTCCTTGAAACATTCCCAGAATCAGTTGTCAAAGCTACGATCTCAGTATCTGAGTTGCTTGGTTCAGAATCTCACCTTTACTGCCAAGTTGGTAAAGACGAATTTGTTGCCAAAGTGGATGCTCGTGACTACTTGCAAACAGGTGCAACAGTTGAACTTGGATTTGACTTGAACAAAGCACACTTCTTCGACGTAGAAACTGAAAAAACAGTTTACTAAGATAAATAAAATAACAAAGCACTGCAGAGTCTCTCTTGCAGTGTTTTTCTTTTAATTGCTTAGGCTAGGCATGAAAACAGGCTTTTCTAGTTTTAATATTCTTAAAAAAGTGATAAAATGGTAGGAAGAATTGGAGAGAATAAATGCCGAAAGAAGTGAATTTGTCGGGCGATGAGGTTGTCGCTTTAACGCAAAAATATTTATCGAAAGAAGATGTTGCTTTTGTACATAAAGCCTTAGTTTACGCAGTTGAATGCCATAGTGGTCAATACCGTAAATCTGGCGAGCCCTATATTATTCATCCCATTCAGGTGGCAGGGATTTTAGCTAAGCTTAAGCTAGATGCCGTGACAGTTGCCTGTGGTTTTTTGCATGACGTGGTTGAAGATACGGATGCGACATTGGATGATTTAGAGCAAGAGTTTGGTCATGAAGTTCGCATTATTGTTGATGGAGTGACTAAGCTTGGTAAGGTTGAGTACAAATCGATTGAGGAACAATTGGCTGAAAATCACCGCAAGATGCTTATGGCCATGTCTGAGGATATCCGTGTTATCTTGGTTAAATTATCGGACCGTTTGCACAATATGCGGACTCTCAAACACCTGCGAAAGGACAAGCAAGAACGGATCTCCAGAGAAACCATGGAAATCTATGCTCCACTTGCTCATCGTCTGGGGATTTCCAGCGTCAAGTGGGAGTTGGAAGACTTGTCCTTCCGCTATCTCAATCCAACTGAGTTTTACAAGATCACTCATATGATGAAGGAAAAACGCAGAGAGCGTGAGGCTTTGGTCGATGAAGTCGTGACAAAGTTAGAGGACTACACTTCCGAACGCAATCTAAAAGGGAAAATCTATGGCCGTCCCAAGCATATCTACTCTATCTATCGCAAGATGCAGGATAAGAAGAAACGCTTTGAGGAGATTTATGACCTGATTGCCATTCGCTGTATCTTGGATACCCAGAGTGATGTTTACGCCATGCTGGGTTATGTGCATGAACTTTGGAAACCTATGCCAGGCCGCTTCAAAGACTATATCGCTAACCGCAAGGCCAACGGTTACCAGTCTATCCATACGACCGTCTATGGGCCAAAAGGACCGATTGAATTCCAGATTCGGACCAAGGAAATGCACGAAGTGGCTGAGTACGGGGTTGCGGCTCACTGGGCTTATAAGAAAGGAATCAAAGGTCAGGTCAACAGCAAAGAGTCTGCGATTGGTATGAACTGGATCAAGGAGATGATGGAGCTCCAAGACCAGGCTGACGATGCCAAGGAATTTGTCGAGTCTGTTAAGGAAGAGTATCTGGCGGAGGAGATTTACGTCTTTACCCCAGATGGTGCAGTTCGCTCCCTTCCAAAAGATTCAGGCCCGATTGATTTTGCCTATGAAATCCATACCAAAGTCGGTGAAAAAGCAACTGGTGCTAAGGTCAATGGCCGTATGGTTCCTCTGACAACCAAGCTCAAAACTGGAGATCAGGTCGAAATTGTAACCAACCCCAACTCTTTTGGCCCGAGTCGTGACTGGCTCAACATGGTTAAGACCAGCAAGGCACGCAACAAGATTCGTCAGTTCTTTAAAAACCAAGACAAGGAATTGTCTGTTAATAAGGGACGCGAACTGCTGATTAATCAGCTCCAAGAGAATGGCTATGTGGCTAATAAGTATATGGACAAGCGGCACATGGACCAAGTCCTTCAAAAGACCAGCTACAAGACAGAAGACTCCCTCTTTGCTGCTATTGGTTTTGGAGAAATCAGTGCTATTACGGTCTTTAACCGTCTGACTGAAAAGGAACGCCGTGAGGAGGAACGTGCCAAAGCTAGGGCAGAGGCTGATGAGTTAGTTAAGGGTGGCGAGGTTAAGGTTGAGAATAAGGAGAAGCTCAAGGTCAAGCATGAGGGCGGTGTGGTAATCGAAGGCGCCTCAGGTCTATTAGTGCGGATTGCCAAGTGTTGTAATCCAGTGCCGGGTGACGACATTGTCGGCTACATTACTAAGGGACGCGGTGTAGCTATTCACCGTGTGGACTGTATGAATCTCCGTGCTCAAGAAAACTATGAGCAGCGTCTCCTTGATGTGGAATGGGAAGATCAATTCTCAAGCAAGGAATACACTGCTCACATCGATATCTATGGTCTAAACCGTACAGGTCTTTTGAACGATGTTCTGCAAGTTCTCTCAAACACGACAAAGAATATCTCAACCGTTAACGCCCAACCAACCAAGGATATGAAATTTGCCAATATCCATGTGTCTTTTGGCATCTCAAATCTCTCAACTCTAACGACAGTAGTTGATAAGATTAAAAGTGTGCCAGAGGTTTACTCTGTCAAACGGACCAATGGCTAAGATCTAGAAAGGATTTTTATGAAAATCGTCGTTCAACGAGTTAAGAAAGTTCAAGTGAGTATTGAAGGTCAGGTTCAGGGAAAAATCAATCAGGGGCTCTTATTGTTGGTCGGAGTAGGACCAGAGGACCAAGAGGAAGATCTGGACTATGCTGTCCGAAAGCTCGTCAACATGCGGATTTTTTCAGATGCAGAAGGCAAGATGAATCTGTCTGTCAAGGATATTGAAGGGGAAATTCTTTCTATTTCTCAGTTTACCCTTTTTGCGGACACTAAGAAAGGCAATCGTCCCGCCTTTACAGGTGCAGCCAAGCCTGATATGGCAGCTAACTTCTATAACGCTTTCAATCAAAAACTAGCTCAGGAAGTGTCCGTTCAGACAGGCATCTTTGGAGCGGATATGCAGGTTGAGCTGATCAATGACGGACCAGTCACCATTATCCTTGATACTAAAAATAGATAAGAAAACCAAGCCCAGCTGGCTTGGTTTTTGTTTATAGACACTCCCAGAAAGAGATGTGTTTGTCGTAAAAGTCTGGATAGTTTTCTCTTATGTGGCTAGCCATTATATAATAAAAAGTAGAATGACAAGAAGTAATGATTGGCATAAGAGAGGAAAATCGCTGATAACTGGTGAAGACTAAAAGGATCAATAACAGAAGATCAACTGAGAGAGTCCCTAAGTAGTAGAGGCGAATTTTTTTGTTAATCTGAGGATAAATCTCAGCGAATTGATTTTTGAGTCGGACAACCAAGCGAAATAGCAACAGTCCTTGAGCAAGGATAAAAATAAAACCAGAGAGCAGGAGCCAGTCTACAGAGGGATCGGTTTTGGAGATAAAAATTGCTAATAGTAGCAAATCGCTGAGTGCAATAGCTGCAAAATGGATTCTAAAGAGCTTTTTCATAGGAAGACCTCCCTCTTTTATCTAGCTTCATTCTACACCAAATGAATGGGACTTACAAGCAAAATAATAAAAAATTCCTGAAAGGAACTTCTTTCAGGAATAAGGGGTTAGTTGATTTTTTCGACATAGAGTTGTTTGGCGATATCGATGCTAACTTGGAGGTCTTCACCTTTGTTGACCAGTGTAAAAGTATTGGAAAAATTATCAAACTGTTTGACTTGGAGTTGGTCACCGATATGAATCTCATGCTTTTCTAAGTATTTGAGCAGATCAAAGCTATCGTGAACCCGAGTCAGGAGATAGGTGCCAGCTTCTTTGGTATCTGCTAGAGGTAGGTTGTTGATCTCAACCAAGAGTTCTCCCTTGGCTGGAATGGTTCCACCGTGGGGACAGGTTTGAGGGAAGCCAAGCAGTTTATCCAATCTCTCTACGAAGAGGTCAGATACAGTGTGCTCTAGGACCTCAGCTTCTTCGTGGATTTGATCGCTGGTATAGTCTAGATGGTGAACTAGAAAGACTTCAATCAACCGGTGTTTACGATAAAGCTCAGAGACCAGTTTGAGGCCAATATCTGTCAATAGATAGCCATTCTCCTTATCCTTGAGGATGAGATTTTCACTTTTCATGCGTTTGATCATCTCTGTTACAGCAGGTGGAGAGACCTGCATACGGGCAGCAATTTCTTTATTGGTGATTTTTTGCATTTCCGTACCGATTTCATAAATACATTTTAGGTAGTCTTCTTTATTTGGCGTCATTCGTTTCCTCTTGTCTTTTCTCTCCATCTAGTATATCAAAAAAAGCTAGATTTCTCTAGCCTTCAGCCCTAATGGCTTTGATTTTAGTCCAGTTCTTTAACTGCGGCAATGGCAGCTTCAAAGTCTGGTTCCGTGTTGATATTGTCAACGTATTCCACATAACGGATGACATTGTCAGTATCGAGAACAAAGACGGCACGCGCAAGGAGATGCCATTCGTTGATCAAGAGGGCATAATCACGCCCGAAAGAATGGTCGAAGTAGTCTGAAAGCATGATGGCATTGTCAAGGCCTTCAGCCCCACACCAGCGTCCTTGGGCAAATGGTAGGTCCATAGAAACGGTGAGAACGACGGTATTGTCAAGGCTAGCAAGTTCTTGGTTAAAACGACGTGTTTGCGTTGAGCAGATACCAGTATCGATAGATGGGACAACACTCAAGACTTTTTTCTTTCCGTCAAAGTCAGCTAGCGTTTTTTTAGAGAGATCGGTTGTCGTAAGAGAAAAGTCAAGTGCCTTGTCTCCGACTTGCAGTTGTTTACCTGTAAAGGTTACAGGATTTCCGAGAAAAGTGGTCATGAAACTACTCCATTCTTTTTTCTTTTATTTTACCGAGAATTGTCAGATTTTTCCAATGATTTGACTGGAAAGTGAAAACAAAAAAAAACGCCAGTTCATGTGAGAACGACGTTTTTTAATGGATTATTTTGACAAACCTTCAGCAATCTTGTCAAGGTTGTATTTCATCATGTTGTAGTAGCTGTCACCTTCTTTACCTTCTTCAGCGATTGAGTCAGTAAAGATTTGTGCGTAGATTGGGATATTTGTGTCTTGTGAAACAGTCTTCATTGGACGGTCATCGACACTTGACTCAACAAAGAGAGATGGAACTTTTGTTTGGCGAAGTTTTTCAACCAAGGTTTTGATTTGTTCAGGAGTACCTTCTTCTTCTGTGTTGATTTCCCAGATGTAGGCACTTGGGACACCGTAGGCTTTAGAGAAGTATTTGAAGCATCCTTCGCTGGTTACGATGAGTTTCTTCTCAGCAGGGATATTGTTAAATTTCTCTTTGGCTTCCCTGTCCAGTTTGTCTAGTTTTTCAGTATAGTCTTTGAGATTTTTTTCGTAGAATTCCTTGTTGCTAGGATCCTTAGCGATCAGCTGTTTAGCGATATTTTTAGCATAAATCATCCCATTTTCAAGGTTGAGCCAAGCGTGTGGATCTTCTTTGCCTTTCTCGTTTTGGCCCTCAAGGTAGATAACATCAACGCCTTCGCTAACTGCAAAGTAGTCTTTGTTTTCAGTTTTCTTGGCATTTTCTACTAATTTGGTAAACCAAGCATTGCCACCTGTTTCAAGGTTGATACCGTTATAGAAAATCAAATCAGCTTGAGAAGTTTTCTTAACGTCTTCAGGAAGTGGTTCGTATTCGTGTGGGTCTTGACCAACAGGAACGATACTGTGAAGATCAATCTTGTCACCAGCGATATTCTTGGTAATATCAGCGATGATTGAGTTTGTAGCAACAACTTTTAGTTTTTGACCAGAAGCTGCATCTTTTTTTCCGCTAGTACATGCGACAAGAGCAATAACAGAAAGAAAGAGAACAAGAAATGTACCTAATTTTTTCATTAGATTCCTCCGATTTTGGGCTCGTGCCCGATTATTTTAACATAGTTTTATTTTTTAGTTTCAAGTATCGTTGCTTTGGTGCGATAAAGAAACTGATTAAAAAGAAGCTGGCGGATGTGAGCACGATGCTGGATCCTGCTGCGAGATTGAAGCTATAGCCGACAAAGAGTCCCAAAACAGAAGCGGTTGCTCCTAGGGTTGATGAAAGAAAAATCATGCTCTTTAGGCTATTGGCATAAAGGTAAGCCGTCGCAGCTGGGGTGATCAACATGGCCACGATAAGAATAGTTCCAACACTTTGCATGGCAGTGACTGACACAAGGGTCAAGAGCACCATGAGCAGATAGTGGTAGAAATTAACGGGCATTCCCATGGCTTTAGCCAGAAGCTCGTCAAAGGATGTAATCAATAGTTGTTTAAAGAAAATCCCGATAATCAAGAGAATCAATGCCCCCATACCAATGGTAATCCACATGTCTGTATCTTGGACAGCGAGGATATTCCCAAAAAGGATATGGAAGAGGTCTGTCGAACTCTTGGCAACACTAATCAAGATGACACCTAAGGCTAAGAAAGATGAAAAGGTAATACCAATGGCGGTGTCACTCTTGATGATAGAGTTTCCCTTGATGTAGGTAATGATGATGGAAGCCATCAAACCAAAGATGATCGCTCCAATAAAGAAATCAATTCCCAGGATAAAGGAAAGGGCTACGCCGGGCAAAACTGCGTGAGAGATGGCATCCCCCATGAGAGACATTCCACGCAGGATGATAAAACATCCCACAGCTCCAGCAACCACTCCGATGACAATAGCTGTGATCAAGGCGTTTTGTAGGAAATGGAAATTTTGCAATCCATTGATAAATTCTGCTATCATAGGTCACCTCCATTGAAAAAGAGTTTGCTACCATAAGCCTTTTTGAGATTGGCCTCGGTAAAGGTTTCTTCGGTCGGACCAAGGTCTATTAATTCTCGATTGAGAAGCAAAACTTGGTCGAAATAATGGGGGACTTTACTGAGGTCATGATGGACGATGAGAACTGTTTTACCAGCTTTTTTAAGGTCTCTCAGCGTATTCATGATAATCTCTTCACTAACCGAATCAATCCCGACAAATGGCTCATCTAGAAAGATGTAGTCAGCTTCCTGCACTAAGCAACGGGCAATCAAAACACGTTGGAATTGTCCTCCTGAGAGCTGGCTGATTTGGCGATCAGCATAGTCTGAAAGTCCAACGATTTCAAGTGCATCTGCCACTTTTTTCCAGTGGCTGGCCTTTAAAGTGTGAAAGAGCGGGATAGATGGATAGAGTCCCAGTGAGACACATTCCTTGACTTTGATAGGGAAATTGTAGTCGATATGGATTTTTTGCTCGACATAGGCAACTCGATTTAAAGATTTCTTGACTTCTTTGTCGTCGAGAAAGGCCTGACCTTCATGTGGGATAATTCCCAACATACCTTTTAATAAAGTTGATTTTCCAGCACCATTTGGACCAATAATTCCGGTAATCGTTGGTCCTTGGAGCACTAGTGAGATATCCTTTAGTGCCAACGTTTCTTTGTAGGAGACACTGAGGTGTTCAATACGTATCATAACAAATTCCTCCCTCCTGTATTTAATATACATTAAAAAAAAAATTAAGTCAAGTTAATTTTTTAAAAATTTAATAAAATAACAGTAAAATGAAACTGACAAGAAGTTCATTTTTAATTGCATTCCCTAGATTTTTTTGCTAAGCTAGGAATAAGTGAAAATATGAAAGCGAGAACAAGATGACACGTTATCAAGACGATTTTTATGATGCAATCAATGGCGAATGGGAAAAAACAGCTGTCATTCCAGCTGATAAATCTCGAACAGGTGGTTTTATTGACCTTGATGAGGAAATTGAAGAGTTAATGCTGGCGACTACGGACAAGTGGTTGGAAGGCGAAGATGTTCCAGAGGATGCTATCCTTGCAAACTTTGTTAAGTACCATCGTATGGTACGTGATTTTGACAAGAGAGAAGCAGATGGAATCAAGCCTGTCCTTCCTCTACTCAAGGAATACCAAGATTTGGAGAGCTTTGCAGATTTCACTAGCAAACTGGCAGAGTTTGAACTAGCTGGTAAGCCAAATTTTCTTCCTTTTGGTGTATCACCAGACTTTATGGATGCCAGAACCAATGTTCTCTGGGCCAGTGCACCAGGGACGATTTTACCAGATACAACTTATTACGCTGAAGACCATCCTCAGCGTGAGGAACTCTTGACTCTTTGGAAGGAAAGTACTACGAATCTTCTCAAAGCCTATGATTTTTCAGATGAGGAAATCGCAGACCTGCTAGAGAAACGATTGGAATTGGATCGTCGCATTGCGGCTGTGGTGCTTTCTAACGAAGAAAGTTCAGAATATGCCAAACTCTACCATCCATACGCTTATGAAGATTTTAAGAAATTTGCTCCTGCCCTACCTTTGGATGATTTCTTCCAAGCAGTTCTTGGACAAACTCCAGATAAGGTTATCGTAGACGAGGAACGTTTCTGGCAAGCAGCAGATCAATTCTATAGTGAAGAAGCATGGCCTCTACTCAAAGCAACCTTGATTTTGGGTGTGGTCAATCTTTCAACCAGCTATCTCACAGACGAGATTCGTATCTTGTCAGGTGCCTACGGACGTGCCCTTTCAGGTGTTCCAGAAGCTCAGGACAAGGTCAAGGCAGCTTATCACTTGGCCCAAGGTCCTTTCAAGCAAGCTCTTGGTCTCTGGTATGCGCATGAAAAATTCTCCCCAGAAGCTAAGGCAGACGTAGAGAAAAAAGTAGCGACTATGATTGACGTTTATAAGGAACGCTTGGCCAAGAACGACTGGCTAACTCCTGAAACGCGTGATAAGGCCATTGTCAAACTCAATGTCATCAAGCCTTATATCGGTTATCCAGAGGAATTGCCAGAACGCTACAAGGACAAAGTAGTAGATGAAACTGCCAGTCTTTTTGAGAATGCCCTAGCCTTTGCGCGTGTGGAAATCAAGCACAGCTGGAGCAAGTGGAACCAACCGGTTGACTACAAGGAGTGGGGGATGCCTGCTCACATGGTTAATGCCTACTACAATCCTCAGAAGAACTTGATTGTCTTCCCAGCTGCTATTTTACAGGCTCCATTCTATGATTTGCATCAGTCGTCTTCTGCCAACTACGGTGGTATTGGTGCTGTTATTGCTCACGAGATTTCTCATGCCTTTGACACAAATGGCGCGTCCTTTGATGAAAATGGTAGTCTTAAGGATTGGTGGACAGAAAGCGACTATGCTGCCTTTAAAGAAAAAACGCAGAAAGTTATCGACCAGTTTGATGGACAAGAATCTTACGGCGCAACGATCAACGGAAAACTAACTGTATCAGAAAATGTTGCCGACTTGGGAGGAATTGCTGCAGCCCTTGAAGCAGCCAAGAGAGAGCCAGACTTCTCAGCTGAAGAATTCTTCCACAACTTTGCTCGTATCTGGCGCATGAAAGGTCGTCCAGAGTTGATGAAACTCATGGCTAGTGTTGACGTGCACGCGCCAGCTAAACTCCGTGTCAACATCCAAGTACCAAACTTCGATGACTTCTTTACAACTTATGATGTCAAAGAAGGCGACGGTATGTGGCGTTCACCAGAGGATCGTGTGATTATTTGGTAAGACTAAAACCAAGGATAGCATCCTTGGTTTTTTGCTTGCTAGAAAAAGGGATTGAAGGTCTTTTCGTGAGCGATGGTCGTAGCTGGACCGTGTCCAGGATAGACATCGTAGTTAGGGAGAGTAAAGAGTTGCGTCTGAATGCTATGGAGGAGTTGTTCCGTGCTACCTGTAGGAAGGTCTGTTCGTCCGATGGTTTCGCGGAAAAGAGCATCTCCGGTCAAGACTAGATGAGCATCAGGAAAGACGATAGAAACACCGCCAATAGAGTGTCCTGGGGTTGGTAGAACTGTAAAACGGAATTCCTCAAGCTGGTATTCTTCATGAAAGACAAAGGTGTGTTCTGCAGGTTTTGCGACCACATCTGCCATATCATCGTGACGAGGTAGGCCAGAGAGATTGTCAACGGGGGTATAGAGCCAGCTAGCTTCACTCTCTGCTACATAAACTGGGGGATTTCCAAAAGTATCACGAACCAAGTCCAGACTCATAATATGGTCGTAGTGGGTGTGGGTCAGGAGAATCGCACAGACTGGTTTGTTGATTTTCTCAATAGTCTTGCGGATAGCTTCCCAATGGCTACCTGGGTCAACCACAATCAGGTGTTGATCTCCTTCCAGGTAATAAGTATTTTCATAGGCAACGGGATTGACAGTTTTATGGATTCTCATAGGATTTCCTCTCTCAAAGAATGTACTGATATCAGTATAACACAGAAGAGAAGGCTTAGGGTATCAGAAAGTATTTTTCTACCTTAACGATTTTTCCAAGCTTGGTAGCGGGTGTCAATCAAGAGTTGAGTTAGGCGTCCCATGGTTTCTCTTTCTTCGGGAGTGAGAGATTGAGCTTGGACAAAGAGATGGTGAATGTGTTCAATGACCTTGAAGGAAGAAAGATCGTTGATAGAGGAGATGCCTGCATCAAGAATGATTCCAAAAAAGAGGTCGAAGTAGAGCTGTAGTTCCGTATCAGGGACTGTCTCCACCCATTCCTTGAAGGTAGTATCGACTTGCTGGCTGTCACTATTGGTCTCATCCAGTTGGACAAAGTGTTTGTCTTCAACCTGCCAACTAAAGGTGTCATGCTGGGCAATACCACCTAGGGCAGTGCTTCGAACGACGATTTTTTTGTCAGGAATTTCCAGCATCATCCCGATGATAGAACCTTGTGGGACAAATACTTTTGTTCTTTCCATCATGTTTTGATATCCAGCTGTTTCGGTTAGTTCCTTGTGAAGTCCAGGGGCATCAAAAGTATAGACAGCAACAATGTTTTTTTGTAAGAGTGTATCGAGTTGACTAGCAGCATAGACGGCTAGATTGCCCCCTTTGGAGTGTCCTGCTAGGATGACCTTTTGGTTGGGGTGTTGGGCAAAAAAGTCCTGTAAATACTGGAGGGCATGTTTTTGAGCTGGGATTTCTTTCATATAGGTCATATGGAAATCTTCTTTCCAACCGATGATACTGTCGTCAGTTCCACGAAAAACAAGCACATAGGTATCGAGACTGATACGATAAGTCATAGCTGCGAACTGTTTTTGCAATTCAGGATCGATATCGTTGATAAAGTCTGAGAGCTTGCAATTTTTAAAGCGTTTGTGTTGAGCGAGTTGATCCAATAACTGGAGGCGGTTTTTGCTGGTCAGCATCGTCGTTTCTCTAGGGATTTGAGGTGCAAGATCTATGAGGCGCTGGGGTTCTTGAGCGACTAAATCATCAAAAGGAAGATAGGTTAATTCGGTCAAGGCAAGAACATCTAACTCGTTCACGGGAAGGTCATAAAAGGAATCATATGCTACATCATTCAAGTAGTCAAAAATATTGGCCATAAAAGCTCCTTTCTCTATGTTTATCCTATCACATTTACCTAGAATTAGCTAGTAGGCTTGTTTGGATGACCTAGCAGGGATTGATTCAGATATATAGAAGACAGGCTGCTCCTATTTCAAACCTCTAAACGAGCTTACTTGTATATTTTTGCTATCAATCCCATTTTCCTTTAAAAAATTCTTCATCTCATTTACATCATCAGGCTGACCTGTGATGAGATAGCTGGCTTGATTGCCGTATTCATCAATAGCACGTTTTAAAAATTCTTGACTTTGAAAAAATTCATCGCTTGTTTTATAAGTAAAATTCGATGTTTTCTGAGCTAGTTCCTTCATTTCTTTATCAAAAATAGTCACTCCTTTGTCAAAATGATTGAGTACAATCGGGCATTTACCAGCCCATTCTTTGATAAGGGGGCGTAGAGCAGAAATGCCGACATCAGATGCAAAGCAAACTAGTGGCTGATTCATATCTTTAACGGTCAAAGAGGAATCCAGCCAACTCATCTCAATCTCACTGCCAGCCGGTAAATGTGTCAAGGTTTCCTTAAAGAGGCTACCACTATTATGAGTCAAAATGAGAATTTCATCTTCATCAGGTGTGGAGGCAATGGTTAGCCATCGACTGGTTTGCTCTCCCTTAGCTTCATATTTACTAGCAGTAGACGAGGTATCAGGGAGTGTAAACTTAGCATAAGCCCCAGCTTTCCAGATTTGATGACTCGGTTTTGTGATATGAATTAAATATAGATCTCCGCTGGGGTTTTCGATGGATTTTATCGATAATGTCTGACTTCGTCCAAGGTAGGCGATGGCACCCCAAGTTATAAGGCCTAAGACTCCAAGTGTTGATAGAATGATAATAAACATTTTTTTACCTCTTTTCATTTTTTATGACTCCTGTTCTCAATTTTATGAATGAATTAAAAACAAATTCATTCATATTTTTCCAAAAAATAAAGAAATCCATTCTTTATTTTAGAACTCCTTTTATGAAGTTGGTTGCAAGTATTTCAACGGTCTTGCCAATATCTGGAAAATCTTTTTCCGTGATATGCATATCCATGTAGTAAAATAGGTTGTAAACTTGTAAGATATCTTGAATCTTTTCTGGCGAGTACCCTTCAGCCTGCATACGATTTGTAAAAGTTTTAACTAGAAACTGATGAAATGGATTTGCGACTTTGCCTTCCTCCGAGGAATAGTAGCTGTGTAACTCATCTGCTATGGCAGGATTATACCATTCTGCAAGGATTTTATTGGAAGAAACGAGAGTTCTGGACTGAGCAAAGAGTTGACCAATGAGGTCGGTCATGTCAATTTCCCAATCTAGTTCTTCGATCATAGCTTGGCGAACACGGTTGTTTTCATCTATATAGATGTCTAGAAAAATGGCTTCTTTACTTTCGTAATAGTTATAAAAAGAGCCAACTGCCACCCCAGCTTGCCTAGCAATTTCTGAAATTCCTGTCGCCTTGTAACCCTTTTTCGAAAAAACGTCATAGGCTGCTGTCTTTAAAGATTGTTTTTTGTCCAATATGATTTAACCTCCTTTGTTTTATGAATGAATAAATCGATTTGTTCATTCATATTCTAACAAATCATGGCTGGCTTGTCAATAAGAAGGCTAGATCTATTAAATAAGTTAAAGAAACGCTAACTAAATGAGCACAAAAAGGAAAATATAGGATAAGGCTGGAACTATAATTAAAAATAAGGTATGATATCAGTGGGAATGTTCTCTATTTAGCATCTGTTTACTAATCTGAATTTGAAAAATAGGTAGCTAGACAATTGAGGTACTAATCCAGAGAATTTTTTTAAGGGGTTTGATATTTTGATAAATAACAAAGGAGGAGCGCATGCACAAAATTTTGCTAGTAGAGGATGACCAAGTCATTCGGAAACAAGTTGGGAAACTGCTCTCTGAGTGGGGCTTTGAGGTCGTTTTGGTAGAAGATTTTATGGAAGTATTGAGCCTTTTTGTTCAGTCAGAACCTCATTTGGTCCTCATGGATATTGGTTTGCCTCTTTTTAATGGTTACCACTGGTGTCAGGAAATTCGCAAGATTTCCAAGGTTCCCATCATGTTTCTGTCTTCGAGAGACCAGGCGATGGATATCGTCATGGCAATCAACATGGGAGCGGATGACTTTGTGACCAAGCCTTTTGACCAGCAGGTGCTTCTTGCAAAGGTTCAGGGCTTGTTGCGCCGTTCTTATGAATTTGGCCGAGATGAGAGTCTGCTGGAGTATGCGGGTGTGATCCTCAACACCAAGTCTATGGATTTGCACTATCAGGGGGAAGTCCTGAGTTTGACCAAGAATGAATTTCAAATTTTGCGGGTTTTGTTTGAACATGCGGGCAATATCGTGGCGCGTGATGACCTGATGCGGGAACTCTGGAATAGCGACTTTTTCATCGATGACAATACCCTGTCTGTTAATGTGGCTCGATTGCGTAAAAAATTGGAAGAGCAAGGTTTGGTTGGATTTATCGAGACCAAGAAAGGAATAGGATACGGACTGAAACATGCTTGATTGGAAATCATTTTTTCTAGCCTATCTGCGTTCTCGCAGTCGCATCTTTGTCTATATTTTTTTATTAGGCTTTCTCGTCCTTCTCTTTCAGTTTTTATTTGCTAGTCTAGGAACTTATTTTCTTTATTTCTTTCTGCTCAGTGGCTTTTTGACCTTCTTATTTTTGACTTGGGATATATTTGCAGAAGCTCAAGTTTACCGTCAGGAAGTGCTCTATGCTGAGAGAGACCCCAAGTCTCCTCTGGAATGTACGCTGGCAGAAAAGCTTGAAAAGCGTGAGTCTGAATTGTATCAAAAGAACTCTGAAGCGCAGAGCAAGCTGACTGATTTGCTTGATTACTACACCTTGTGGGTTCATCAGATCAAGACGCCCATTGCAGCGAGTCGTCTCTTGGTAGCAGAAGTCTCTGATCGCGAGGTCAAGCAGCAACTGGAACAGGAAATCTTTAAGATTGACTCCTATACCAATCTGGTGTTGCAGTATCTTCGTTTGGAAAGCTTCCACGATGACTTGGTATTTGAAAAGGTTCAAGTGGAGGATCTGGTGAAGGAAGTGGTTCGCAAGTATGCCCTTTTCTTTATCCAAAAGGGACTGACGGTCAATCTACATGACCTTGACAAAATCATCGTGACCGATAAGAAGTGGCTGTTGGTCGTCATTGAACAAATCCTCTCAAACAGCCTCAAATACACCAAGGAAGGTGGACTAGAGATTTATATGGAAGGCCAGGAGCTCTGTATCAAGGATACGGGAATCGGGATTAAAAACAGTGATGTGCTCCGAGTCTTTGAACGTGGTTTTTCAGGCTACAATGGGCGTTTAACCCAGCAATCATCTGGACTTGGACTTTATCTATCTAAGAAAATTTCTGAAGAACTTGGCCACCAGATTCGCATCGAGTCTGAGGTCGGAAAAGGAACAACAGTAAGGATCAAATTCGCTGAAGTGAAGCTCGTTATTGAGTAAACATAGATGAGAAAAAGCCTCTGATTGGAGGCTTTTGTGCTAGGTTCTTATTTCTCAACGCGTGATTTGTTGGCGATATCAGCTAGGATAGATTCAACAAAGTTATCAACTGAGACAGTGTGTGTTTCTTTTTGGCCATAACGACGAACGTTGACAGTTCCGTCTTCCATTTCCTTGTCCCCAACGATCAATTGGTAAGGAATTTTGCTGGTTTGAGAAGCACGGATCTTGAACTGCATTTTTTCATTGCGCTCATCTACGTCTGCACGGACACCGCGGTCACGGAGTTTCTTAGCCACTTCCCATGCGTAGTCCACGTGTTTTTCGTTAGAAACTGGGATGAGAGTTACTTGATGTGGTGCAAGCCATGTTGGGAAGGCACCCTTGTAGTTCTCAATCAAGATAGCTGTGAAGCGTTCCATGGTTGAGATAACCCCACGGTGAATCATGACTGGACGGTGCTCTTCGCCATCAGCTCCGATGTATTTGAGGTCGAAGCGTTCTGGCAACAAGAAATCGAGCTGGATCGTAGAAAGAGTTTCTTCTTTACCGAGAGCAGTCTTAACCTGGATATCCAATTTTGGTCCGTAGAAGGCTGCTTCACCTTCAGCTTCAAAGTAGTCAACACCCATTTCATCAAGAGCTGCACGAAGCATGGTTTGGGCATTTTCCCACATCTCATCGTTATCAAAGTACTTGTGAGTATCTTGAGGGTCACGAAGAGAGAGACGGAAGCGGTATTCAGTCAAGTTGAAGTCTTCGTAAACATCGATAATCAACTGAAGGGAACGTTGGAATTCTTCTTGGATTTGTTCTGGAGTAACAAAGAGGTGACCGTCGTTGAGAGACATTTCACGCACACGTTGAAGACCAGTAAGGGCACCAGATTTTTCGTAGCGGTGCATCATACCGATTTCAGCGATACGGATTGGCAATTCACGGTATGAGTGAACATGATGTTTGTAGACCTGGATGTGGTGTGGGCAGTTCATTGGACGAAGGACAAATTCTTCCCCGTCACCCATGTCCATAGTTGGGAACATGTCTTCTTGGTAATGATCCCAGTGACCAGAAGTCTTGTAAAGCTCTACTGAAGCAAGTGGTGGAGTGTAAACGTGTTGGTAGCCAGAAGCCAACTCCTTGTCCACGATATAGCGTTCCAATTCACGACGGATAGTCGCACCGTTTGGCAACCAGAATGGAAGTCCTTGTCCGACTTCTTGTGAAATCATGAAGAGGTCAAGCTCTTTACCAAGTTTACGGTGGTCACGTTCTTTAGCTTCTTCACGCATTTGAAGGTAGTTCTTCAAGTCTTTCTTATCGAACCAAGCTGTACCGTAGATACGTTGCATCATGGCATTGTCGCTATTTCCACGCCAGTAGGCACCTGCTACATGGAGAAGGTGGAAGATTTGGATGCGACCTGTTGAAGGCACGTGAGGGCCACGACAGAGGTCTACATATTCGCCTTGACGGTAGATAGTCAAACCACCTTCGTCTTCAGAATGTTCTTCAATCAATTCCAACTTGTACGGGTCATTTTTGAAAATTTTACGTGCTTCGTCCTTGGTAACTTCCTCGCGAATAGATGGGAAGTTTTCTTTAACGATTTTCTTCATTTCTTCTTCGATACGAGGAAGGTCTTCATTGGAGATTTGACCAGCAGTATTGTCTGTATCGTAGTAGAAGCCATCTTCGATAGCTGGACCAACACCCAAGTGAATATCTGGGAAAAGGCGACGAGCTGCTTGGGCGAACAAGTGAGCCGCTGAGTGACGCAAGATCGGAAGAGCATCTTCGTGATCAGGTGTCACAATTTCGATGGCACCATCTTCAGTGATAGCACGAGTCGTGTCGATGAGTTTGCCGTTGAATTTACCAGCCAAGGCTTTTTTAGCTAGGGAATTGCTGATAGATTGGGCAATTTCAAAAGTTGTAACGCCAGATTCGAATTCACGAACAGCGCCATCTGGGAAAGTAATCTTAATCATGGTTTTCTCCTTAAATATTTATTCTATTTTTATTGGACAATTTTAAGAGCCGAGCAACTTCTTCCACAGTCTGATCTTCTGATTGATTGCCATCTGTTACGAGACTAGAATAGCCTAATTTCATCGCTTCCTGCCGAACCATTTGGGCAAAAAGAATGTCTCGTTGCATCCAGTTTTCAAAAGCTTTCTCAGGATTGGTAGTTCCCTCTAAGACATAAGGAACCCATTCTCTCTGTTTATAGTGCTTTTTCTGAAAATCAGCTGTCGGAGTCAAGCATAGATAGGAAGACGCTGGGCATTCAAGCTCCTTTACCAAGTGAGGCAAAAGTCCTGCTCCCTCCACCAAGAGAGGTCTATCTTGATTTTTTATCAAGTAAGATTTTACATAAGGAAAAATCTCTTCATAAAAGCGCCATTCTTCATCTGCCATCTCTTCTGGACTTCTCATCCAGATTTGTTCTGGACTTCTATCCTGTCTAAGAAGGCAAATTGGCTGTGAGTCTGCACTTGCTTGAATCATCATCTCATCTACCAAATCATCCAATTTGATATGAAGTAGTTGATACTGTCTAGCAAGAAGTGAGGCAATTGTTGATTTTCCACTACAAGGCGATCCGCCAATCATATAAAACATCATTCTTCCTCCTTCTGACAAATCAAAAAGCGACATCCTCGAAAGGACGTCGCAACGTGGTTCCACCTTCATTTATGTTCCTCAAAAAAGAGGGACACCTCAGATTGGCTTTAACGTGGCCACCGTTTTATGTTTTCATAAAAGTCAGTTGAGTAGTATCAGTTTAGGCTCTCTATGCGTTTCCAGCAACCACGCACTCTCTAGTAGAAAGGGACTAAGTGACTTGTCTCTATGCATTATTATAGCATGATTGCGAGAATTTTCAAGGATTTTGTGAAAGTTTTTTATTTTTTCCTTGCTGGAGGATGTATTTAATACCTGAACCTGAAGCCATACCAAGTAGGGCAAAGAGTTCATAAGCTAGGAAATAAACGAGAATGAATTCATTGAAAGTGATGATGGTAAAGCAATAGAGAAGAGCAATACCGAGCAGCCACCACAGTGAGAATTGGAAACGGTAGCTATAAAGAAGGGACACGATGAAGGTTGCCAAGGGTGAAAAGAGGATGATGTTATACATGTAAAGCCCTTTCAGCGTATAAGGATCAGATATTAGCAGCAAAAGCAACTCATAGAGGGGCCAGTAAAAGAAGAAAATGACAAGGCAGTATGGGACATACTTAAGATATTTCCGCATGGCAATAGTCCTCCAATCTACAAAAATTGAGAGATGTTGAAGACCACATGATCCTAAATGAAGGGGAACTCTCTACCTATATTATAGCACGATTTGGAAGCTCTTACAAGTTAATACAGTGAGCAGTGATAGTGATTTTTTGCAGTGTTTTCTGCTATAATACTAACAGAAGAAGTAAGAGGAAATGAGGAGAAAGAATGACGAAAATAGCAGTTCTTTCAGACATACATGGGAATACGACAGCCCTGGAAGCTGTACTGGCTGATGCAAAAGCGGAAACGGTAGATGAGTACTGGCTTTTGGGGGATATTCTTATGCCGGGAACGGGACGTAGAAGGATATTGGACCTATTAGCTAGCTTGCCCATCACAGTAAGAGTTCTTGGAAATTGGGAGGATAGTCTCTGGCGTGGTTTGCATCGTAAGCTAGATTTGACAAAAGCTAGTCATCGCTATCTCCTACGTCAATGCCAGTATATATTAGAAGAAATCAGCCCTGAAGAAATCGAAGACCTCCACAATCAACCCATGCAAGTTCATCGTCGGTTCGGTGATTTGACAGTGGGAATCACTCACCATCTCCCTGATAAAAACTGGGGTAGAGAGTTGATTCATATGGGAAAACAAGAAGATTTTGATAGATTGGTGACGAATCCACACGCCTCTATCGCAGTATATGGTCATATCCACCAACAGTTGCTTCGTTATGGAAGTGATGGACAGTTGATTCTTAATCCAGGGTCCATTGGGCAACCCTTCTTTTTAGATGCGGGATTACGTAAGGATCTGCGGGCTCAGTATATGATTTTAGAGTTTGATGAGGCAGGTTTGTCTGATGTTGATTTTCGTCGAGTGGATTATGATGTAGAAGCTGAGTTGCAGCTGGCTAAGGATTTAAAGCTCCCTTATTTTCAGGTCTATTATGAAAGTTTGGTAAATGGGATTCACCACACTCATAATCAGGAACTTCTGTATGAAATTGCCCAAGAACAAGGGCATGATGCCGAGTTGGATGCATGGCTAGATAGTGGTAATAATTGACATTACAACGTAAAAGGGTATAATGGATATCAGATAGGATGTGAAAGGAGGAGAAGATGCAAATTTCAAGTCGATTTACGATTGCGACTCATATGTTAATCATCATTGCCATCAAGAGTCAAGAGAGTAAGGTAACCAGTGATTTTCTCGCGGCCAGTGTTGGGGTTAATCCGGTCATTATTCGCAAAACCTTGTCCCAACTCAAAAAAGCTGAACTGATATCAGTTGCGCGTGGAACAGGTGGCACCGAGATTATCAAAGACCTCCAAGATATTAGCCTTTTTGATGTTTATCAGGCAGTCGAATGTTTAGGAAAATCTGGTAAACTCTTTAGTTTCCATGAAAATCCGAACTCAAGTTGTCCAATTGGATCGAATATCCATGCGGTCTTAGATCAAAAACTACTAGATATCCAAGAAGCGATGGAAAACCAACTCCGTCAGACGAGTCTGGCTCAGGTTGTGGCAGATGCAGAAGCAAGAATAGCAAAATAAGAGGACTAGGCTCCTCTTTTTCTATTACCATAATTATGATACAATGTAGTCATCAAAGGAGGAGACTATGTACTTTATTACAGGATTTTTCGTCCTACTTTTTTTGATTTCATTTTTTAGGGACAATCGCAGTCTCTGGAATCCAGCTCTCTTGCTTTTATCTCTGCTCTTTTCTTACCTGTCTATTGCCAATCTTTTTTATGAAGCTGGACAGGAAGAAGTGCACATGCTTTTCTTTGCAGTGATTTTTCTCTTGCTCCCTTTTTTAGTTTTTCTAAGTGGCTTTTTCCTGATTTATAACGGATTTGTGTTGTTGAAGAAAGAAGGGAAATCCAAGGCAAATTATTTGTCTCTGGGGCTAGGGTGCGTGATTCTGTTCTTTTTTGTGATCATGGCAATCCGAATGAGCGATACCAATGGCTTGTTCTACACCAATCATCTAGTGAATATTTTCTTTTTCTTTCTGATCTACTCGTATTTGATTTTCGGCTTTGCCTTTGCAGGGTTTCTACTTTATTCTATTCTGTATCTTTTTATTCCTAAGAAAAAATATTATGATTTTATTATTATTCACGGTGCAGGCTTGTTGAATGGAGAAAAAGTAACTCCCTTACTTAAGAGCCGTATTGACAAGGCTGTAGAGGCTTATCGTCAGTCGTCCAATCCCAACGTTAAAATCATCGCCAGTGGTGGTCAAGGTGGGGACGAGAAGATTTCTGAAGCTCAGGCAATTTGTAATTATTTGATGGAAGAGACGGATGTTCCGAGAGAAGCGATTCTCCTAGAGGAAGACTCAACGACGACTTATGAGAATCTTCTCTTCTCAAAAGAAATGGGAGAGAAACTGGTAGCAAATCCACGTTTTCTCTTTGTGACCAATGATTACCATGTTTTTCGTACCAGCACCTATGCCCGCCGTATTGGGATGAAGGGAGATGGTCTTGGTTGTCGTACTGCCGCCTACTATATCCCATCGGCCTTTATCAGAGAATATATTGCTCTATGTGTGAAGATGAGATGGCTTTTTATCGCCTTCTATACTTTATTAATTTTAGCTCTGATTTTCTCCTATAGAGGTGTTCTATGGTAATATGTAAAATTCATATTGTAATTCTTGTTAGAATCTCTAAAAAATCTTGTAGTAACCCTAAGGGAAAAATTGTTACTAGTAATGAAAGAGTAGGGTAAGTGATTGTGAGTGCGGTTTTTGGAACGGCTTCATGATTGCTCGTCAATCAATTGAACAATTTCTAACCTAGTTGCAGATTTTCAGAGAGAGTCAAAAATAGGCAACTGAATATGAGTAGACTAGAATTTTACAGTCAACGACAAATAAAAATGTGAACAGCAACAGAGGTTCACATTTTCTTTTTGGTCTATGGCAAAATGGCTTTTAGTTCCTTAAGGATAGTTTGCAAGGTTACGACCGCTTGTTCTCCTTGTTGTGGTTGGTAGAGTAGCTGGAAATACTTGCGAATAGTTTCTTCAAATTGCTTAGGGAGGAGAGTACAATGGGCCTTTGCGTACTCCAGCATCCGTTTTTCACCAGGATGGGTTTGCTCATTGAGCGCAAATAACAAGTCAAAGTAGGAAGCGAAAAATTCACTCGTACGATGATTCATACTGAGAAGATCTTGGCGTTTGATAGCTTTTTCTATTTGGTGAGAGAAGGCAGGCATGGCTTGTTCTAGCAAAAGGAGTTGCCTTTCGATGATCTGTTTTTTGAGTTCCTGTGGATAGGGAATCTGGTAAGTCTTTTGGAGAGAAGCATAGTGTCCATTCGGGTCGTATAGAATCTTGCTGTGGAGTAGATTATGCCACATGCAAGTTGTATAGGCATTTTGAGCTTTGTGTTGAAAAACGGTTGAGTTCAATTCCTGTTCAAACGACTCCAGCGAACGATAAATCAACTCGATTTCGATACCGTTGTTTAGTACGCAGTCATCCTCTAACTCCCAAAACTGGTTTCCAATTTCCATATAGGAGCAGTATTTACTCAAAATTTTTAGGCGAGTCGCCTCATCAATAGGAGAGTTGAGATAGACATAAACGTCATAGTCAGAATTTTGATCGTAGGTTTGTCCTGCACGAGAACCACCAAGAGCAATAGCTTCTACTTGTTCCAGTTGAGAGAATTCTTTGAAAAGTTCGTGGATCATGATTTTTCTCCTTGCTTTTTGTTTTAAAGTCATTTTACCAAAAAGTAAAACGTTTGCATAGCATTAAGTTGCTGCTTTTTCATTTATAGCAAAAAATGTGAACCCCTGTTGTTGGTTCACATTTCTTTTTTTATTCCGCAGCTTGTTGCCAACGTTTGGCTAGCATGCGAGACAGGCTAGAGATTGATAGGTTAAAGCTGAAGTAGATGAGGGCAATCAGGATATAAAGACTGAAGACCTGCTCTGGCTCGAAGTAGCGTCCCATGAGAATTTGGCTAGCGCCAAAGAGTTCTTGTAGGGCGATAACAGAGTAGAGAAGGCTGGTATCCTTAATCACAGTTACAAACTGAGAAATGATAGCCGGAAGCATTTTGCGGATCGCTTGTGGGAGAATGATATGGTAGAGGATTTGCATAGAGGTAAATCCTTGCGACATTCCCGCTTCGTATTGTCCCTTGTCTACGGCATTGAGACCACCACGGATAATCTCAGCCAAGGCTGCTGATGTAAAGAGGGTGAAGGCGGTAATACCAGCTGGTGTGGACTTCATCTTGAACACCAAAAAGATGGTAAAAATCCAGAGTAGGTTGGGAACATTGCGCACAAACTCAATATAAATGCTGGAGATGATCCGTAAGACAGGATTTTTACCATTTCTCATGACGGCTAGCACTGTTCCGATAAGGGTCGAGAGGACGATAGCAATCAGAGAAATGTAGAGGGTCAAGCCAAATCCTTTAAAGATAAAGATTAGGTTATCTGGGGTCAAAACTTCTAAAATAGATTCCATAGTAACCTCCTAAAATGAATAGGCTTTTTTATTGGCTTGCTCCATCTTGCGACCAAACTGGGCGACAGGGAAGCAAAGGGCAAAGTAGAGTAAGGCAGCGCCTAGAAAGGCTGGGATGTAGTTTCCGTTGAGAGCTGACCAAGACTTGGTCACAAACATCAAGTCTACTCCAGAGATGATAGCTACGGTAGAGGTATTCTTGATGAGGTTAACGATTTGGTTGGTCAAAGGAGGGAGAATGATACGGAAGGCCTGAGGCAAGATAATCAAGCGCATGGCACTGATATAGGTGAAACCTTGTGACAAGGCAGCTTCCATCTGACCGCTAGGAATAGACTGAATCCCTGAACGAATCACCTCGGCGATATAGGCGCCGTGATAGAGTCCCACGCAGAGAACAGCAGTCCAATAAATCGGAATCATGATGGTGTGTTCACTGATCAGAGGTAGGCCATAAAAAACAATAACAAACTGTACCAAGAGGGGGGTATTTTGGTAAAATTCGACAAAGATACGAGCCAAAATTCTTAAAATTTGATGTTTGCTAGTTGATAGGATTCCAAAGATGATTCCTAAGACCATAGCTAGGATAAAGGATCCAATAGCTAGGGCAAGAGTGAAGAGGAAACCATTGAAAAATTGCCCAAAATCCTGAAAATAGGCTGTCCAAGATGATAAATCTGTCATGGGGTGTCCTCCTTAATCTGCAGTATGGCTAGATGGTTTGAGCTTGTAACGGTCATAAAGTTTCTGCAAACTACCGTCCTTGCTCCATTTAGTGACCAAGTTATCAAGATAATCGTTGAGCTTAGTGTTTGATTTCTTGGTAACAATACCGTAGTCAGATGGCTTGAAACTATCATCTAGTAGTTCTGTTCGTTTACTGGTGTAGCCAGACAGGATAGAGCGATCCACGGAAAAGGCATCGATACGGTGAGCGTGAAGGGAAGTAATCAATTCTGGATAGGAACCAAGTTCTACGAATTTAAACTTCAGACCTTTCTTTTTACCCAGTTCAGTAATCAAGCGCTGGGTGATGGATCCTTGGGCAACCCCAATCGTTTTGCCGTTTAGGTCCTCAATGCTTTTGATGTTGGCGGATTTATTGACCAAAAAACCAGAAGCATCCGTATAGTAGGGACTGGTGAAGTTGTAGAGTTTTTTACGTTCTTCTGTGATGGTAAAGGTCGCGATATCCAAATCGACCTGTTCATTGTCAAGAAGTGGGCCACGGGTTTGAGCGGTAACAGGCACGTAGCGAACCTTGACCTTGAGCTCATCCGCAATCATCTTGGCCAAGTCGGTTTCGATACCAGAATAGGTCCCTGTCTTGGGGTCCTTGTAGCCAAAATTGGGAACGTCTTGTTTGACACCGACAACTAGTTCGCCTCTTTTTTGAATGTCTGCGACGCTGGTATCGGCTTGGACTGGTTTGGCAGCAGCAAGGCTGAAAAGGCTAATCAATAATGCTGATAAAAAGAGTTTCTTTTTCATAGGCGCCTCCTTATTTGACTTTGTCACTTTCGTGGTTGATAATTTTGCTGAGGAATTGTTGGGCACGAGGTTCGCTTGGATTGTCGAAAAAGTCATCGACATCTGTCGTATCTACTAAAACTTCCCCGTCAGCCATAAAGATAATGCGGTCCGCAACCTCTCGGGCGAAGCCCATTTCGTGGGTAACGATGATCATATTCATCCCGTCATGTGCCAGTTTTTGCATAACTGCTAGAACATCTCCGATAGTCTCAGGGTCAAGAGCAGATGTTGGCTCGTCAAAGAGGAGGAGCTCCGGATGCATGGCAAGACCACGAGCGATGGCGATTCGCTGTTTTTGACCACCAGATAGCATAGCTGGATAGGAATCTTTCTTGTCCCACATATTTACAAATTCCAGATATTTTTGGGCTGTTTTTTCAGCTTCTTTTTTATCAATTCCTAGAACTTTTATGGGTGCAAGTGTTACGTTTTCTAACACAGTTTTGTGTGGGTAAAGGTTAAAATGTTGGAAAACCATGCCGACTTCCTTACGAAGAGGAACTAAATCTTTCTGGCTAGCACCTGCTACTTGGTGTCCATTGACTAGGAGATTTCCTTTGTCAACAGCCTCTAAACCATTGATCGTACGGATAAGAGTGGACTTTCCAGAACCAGAAGGTCCAAGCAGGACAACGACTTGTCCTTTTTCAAAACGGAGATTGATGTCGCGGAGTGCGTGGTAGTCTCCGTAATATTTTTCGACGTTTTTAAATTCTACTAAAGCCATGAGAGATCTCCTATGTGTTAGATTTTATAACATGATTCTACAACAAAAGAATGTTCTTGTCAAATCATATCTGAAAAAATTCACTAAAATGTTATAAAAAAGCAATCTGGATAGAGAAAATGCCTAAATCATGTTATAATGAAACGATAGAATTCTTAGAAAGAGTGGATGTTTTTTTGATAACTCCTACTTATGAATGGCAGTTTGCCCCGCAGGTTGAAGATGCGGATTTTACAAAGATAGCCAAGAAGGCTGGACTGGGTCCTGAAGTGGCTAGGTTATTATTTGAAAGAGGGATTCAGGATGAAGAAAGTCTAAAGAAGTTTTTAGAACCTTCTTTAGAGGACTTACATGACCCCTATCTGCTCCATGATATGGACAAGGCAGTAGAACGGATTCGTCAGGCCATTGAAGAAGGGGAAAACATTCTCATCTATGGAGACTACGATGCAGATGGTATGACTTCAGCGTCGATTGTTAAGGAAAGTTTGGAACAGCTTGGCGCTGAATGCCGTGTTTATTTGCCAAATCGTTTTACTGATGGCTATGGTCCCAATGCCAGTGTCTATAAATACTTTATCGAGCAAGAAGGTATTTCCTTGATTGTGACAGTGGACAATGGGGTTGCAGGTCACGAAGCCATTGAATTGGCCCAGTCTATGGGAGTGGATGTCATTGTGACTGACCACCATTCCATGCCGGAATCCCTTCCTGATGCCTATGCCATCGTTCACCCCGAGCATCCAGATGCGGACTATCCCTTCAAACAGTTAGCTGGTTGCGGAGTGGCCTTTAAGCTGGCTTGTGCCCTTTTAGAGGAAGTCCAAGTGGAGCTACTCGATTTGGTAGCTATCGGTACCATTGCGGATATGGTAAGTTTGACGGATGAAAACCGTATTTTGGTTCAATATGGTCTGGAAATGCTGGGGCATACTCAGCGTATTGGTCTACAAGAAATGCTGGATATGGCTGGGATTGCTGCGAATGAAGTTACAGAAGAAACGGTTGGCTTTCAGATTGCCCCTCGTTTAAATGCCTTGGGGCGTTTAGATGATCCTAATCCAGCTATTGATTTGTTGACTGGGTTTGACGACGAGGAAGCACATGAGATTGCCCTCATGATTCACCAGAAAAATGAAGAACGTAAGGAGATCGTTCAGTCAATCTATGAAGAAGCTAAGACCATGGTAGATCCTGAGAAGAAGGTCCAGATTTTGGCCAAGGAAGGCTGGAATCCTGGGGTTCTGGGTATCGTTGCTGGTCGTTTGTTGGAAGAACTAGGGCAGACAGTCATCGTTCTTAGTATAGAAGAAGATCGTGCCAAGGGCAGTGCTCGTAGTGTGGAAGCGGTCGATATTTTTGAAGCTCTGGATCCCCATCGAGACCTCTTTATCGCCTTTGGCGGCCATGCTGGTGCAGCTGGAATGACGCTGGAAGTGGAGAAGCTTCCAGATTTATCTCAAGTCTTGGAAGACTATGTCCGTGAAAAAGGTGCAGATGCTGTTGGCAAGAACAAGTTAAATCTAGATGAAGAGTTGGACTTGGAGACCCTTAGTTTAGAAACGGTTAAAAGTTTTGAACGTTTGGCACCTTTTGGAATGGACAATCAGAAACCTGTCTTTTATATCAAGGATTTTCATGTCGAAAGTGCTCGTACCATGGGAGCAGGAAATGTCCACCTAAAACTAAAAATTTCCAAGGGTGAGGCGAGTTTTGAAGTGGTGGCCTTTGGACAAGGTAGATGGGCAACAGAGTTTGCTCAAACCAAGAATCTAGAATTGGCAGTCACCTTGTCTGTCAACCAATGGAATGGGCAAACTGCCCTCCAGTTGATGATGGTGGATGCGCGTGTGGAGGGTGTTCAACTCTTTAACATTCGTGGGAAGAATGCAGTCTTGCCAGAAGGGGTTCCAGTCTTGGACTTTGCTGGAGAATTACCAGAATTAGCGACCAGTGATGCTGTGGTTGTGAAAACCATTCCTGAAGATATTACCTTGCTGAAGGCCATTTTTCAGGAACAGGATTTCTCTGCTGTCTATTTCAAAAATGACATCGATAAGGCCTACTATCTGACAGGTTACGGGACTAGAGAACAGTTTGCAAAATTGTACAAGACCATTTACCAGTTCCCGGAATTTGATATTCGTTATAAGTTGAAAGATTTGGCGGCTTATCTCAATATCCAACAAATCTTGCTGGTCAAGATGATTCAAGTATTTGAAGAGCTGGGCTTTGTGACGATCAAAGATGGTGTCATGACAGTCAATAAAGAAGCGCCGAAAAGGGAAATTAGTGAAAGTCAGATTTACCAAAATCTCAAACAAACTGTAAAAAATCAAGAAATGATGGCGCTGGGTACGGTGCAAGAAATGTATGATTTTTTGATGGAAGAAAACTAGAAGGTAGGAAAGAGTTGGGCAACCAGCTCTTTTTTGGAAACAAATCTTCATTTTGAAAATCATCAAAAAAATGGTATAATGGTAGGAAAAGATTCGGCTGAAAGTTTTAGAACTTTTAGAATAAGAGGGTAAACCTACCCTATAATCAAGATAGATTAAGTTTCGGAGGGAAAATGAGTAATATCAGTTTAACAACACTAGGTGGTGTACGTGAAAACGGGAAAAATATGTACATTGCTGAGATCGGCGATTCGATTTTTGTTTTGGATGCAGGGCTTAAATACCCTGAAAATGAACAACTTGGGGTTGATGTCGTCATTCCAAATATGGACTACCTTTTTGAAAATAGCGACCGTATCGCAGGGGTCTTCTTGACCCACGGACATGCGGATGCCATTGGAGCTCTGCCTTACCTTTTGGCAGAAGCGAAGGTGCCTGTGTTT
The DNA here is from genome assembly GCF_026782285.1 of Streptococcus oralis. Taxonomy (GTDB): domain Bacteria; phylum Bacillota; class Bacilli; order Lactobacillales; family Streptococcaceae; genus Streptococcus; species Streptococcus oralis_CG. Next base: position 108,760 of record NZ_JAKUWG010000002.1, on the reverse strand, counting down.
GGCTCTGAGTTGACCATTGAGTTGGCCAAACTCTTTGTCAAAGGAAATGATACGGTTAAGAAATTCAATGACTTCCATGTGATTGATGAGGATACAGAAATTGACTTTGGAGGAACTGTAGTTTCCTTCTTCCGTACAACTCACTCCATCCCGGAAAGTTTGGGAGTTGTCTTGAAAACTCCAAAAGGCAGTATTGTTTACACAGGTGACTTCAAGTTTGACCAGACGGCTAGTAAATCCTATGCGACGGATTTTGCCCGTTTGGCAGAAATCGGTCGTGAGGGTGTCTTGGCGCTCCTCAGTGATTCTGCGAATGCGGATAGCAATATCCAGGTGGCGAGCGAGAGTGAAGTTGGAGAGGAAATTACCCAGACCATTGCAGACTGGGAAGGTCGTATCATCGTTGCAGCAGTTGCCAGCAACCTCTCTCGTATCCAGCAGGTTTTTGATGCTGCAGCAGATACAGGTCGCCGAGTTGTTCTGACTGGATTTGATATTGAAAATATCGTCCGCACTGCGATTCGTCTCAAAAAATTATCTCTAGCCAACGAAAGTCTCTTGATTAAACCAAAAGAAATGTCTCGATTTGAAGACCATGAGTTGATTATCCTTGAGACTGGTCGTATGGGTGAGCCTATTAATGGACTTCGTAAGATGTCTATCGGACGTCACCGCTATGTGGAAATCAAAGATGGGGACTTGGTTTATATCGTAACCACTCCGTCTATCGCCAAAGAAGCCGTCATGGCGCGTGTTGAAAACATGATCTACCAAGCTGGTGGTGTGGTGAAACTCATTACCCAAAGCTTGCGAGTATCAGGACATGGGAATGCGCGTGATTTGCAGTTGATGATCAATCTCTTGAAACCAAAATACCTCTTCCCTATCCAAGGGGAGTACCGTGAGTTGGATGCGCATGCCAAGGCTGCCATGGCAGTTGGAATGTTGCCAGAACGCATTTTCATCCCTAAAAAGGGAACGACCATGTCTTATGAACATGGAGACTTTGTTCCAGCTGGAGCTGTTCCTGCAGGTGATGTCTTGATTGACGGAAATGCCATCGGAGATGTTGGAAATGTCGTCCTTCGTGACCGTAAAGTCTTGTCAGAGGATGGAATCTTTATCGTGGCGATCACTGTCAACCGTCGTGAGAAGAAAATTGTGGCCAAGGCTCGTGTTCATACGCGTGGATTTGTTTATCTCAAGAAGAGCCGCGATATTCTTCGTGAAAGCTCAGAATTGATTAACCAAACGGTAGAAGAGTATCTTCAAGGTGATGATTTTGACTGGGCAGAGCTCAAAGGCAAGGTTCGTGATAATTTGACCAAATATCTCTTTGATCAAACTAAGCGTCGTCCAGCAATCTTGCCAGTCGTGATGGAAGCAAAATGAGAAGCAGAATACCTACAGAAAAAGTCGAATTTCGGCTTTTTCTTATAGAATAGTATAAAGGAGAAAACCATGGCAGTTATGAATATTGAGTATTACTCAGAAGTTTTGGATATGGAGTGGGGCGTTATCGTACTCTATCCAGATGCTAGTCGGGTGACTGAACTAGATTGCACAGATATTCCTGTCCTTTATCTTTTGCACGGAATGTCAGGAAATCAAAATAGCTGGCTCAAACGTACCAATGTCGAACGCTTGTTGCGCGGAACCAATCTCATTGTTATCATGCCCAATACTAGCAATGGCTGGTACACAGATACCCAGTACGGTTTTAACTACTTTACTGCTCTAGCAGAAGAGTTACCTCAGGTTATGAAACGTTTCTTCCCCAATATGACCAGCAAGCGAGAAAAGACCTTTATTGCAGGCCTCTCCATGGGTGGCTACGGCTCCTTTAAACTCGCTCTATCGACGAATCGTTTTTCTCATGCGGCTAGTTTTTCTGGTGCGCTCAGTTTTCAAGAATTTTCTCCTGAAAGTCAGGATCTGGGATCGCTTGCCTACTGGCGAGGAATTTTTGGAGAGATTAAAGACTGGACAGCTAGTCCTCATTCGCTTGAAAGCATGGCTGCAAAATCCGATAAAAAGACCAAACTATGGGCTTGGTGTGGAGAGCAAGATTATCTCTACTCTGCCAATAATCTCGCAGTGAGAAACCTCAAAAAGCTTGGTTTTGAGGTGACCTATAGTCATAGTCCAGGTAAGCACGAGTGGTACTATTGGGAAAAACAATTGGAGCGTTTTTTGGCTACTCTACCAATTGACTTTGTTTTGGAAGAGCGCTTATCTTAGTTTTAGGTTTCTTTCAGCTTTCTTCAGTAAAATAGAGAATCTATCTTAATCAAGGAGAATGTGATTTCAAGATAGATTCTTATTTTTATGAAAGGTGGAGCGTCATGTTCTGGATTATTCGATTATTGTTCCGATTTCTTTTGGGAATTTGGCGTTTCTTCTGGCGTCTGGTTTGGACTGTGGTTATTCTACTTCTCATTGCCTTTGGAGTGGTTTGGTATCTGTCTGGTGATTTTCATTCTGCGGTCAATCAGGTTGAAAAAATGAGCCAGATTGGTCAAGGTGGCTGGAATCAATGGAGGGAGACGGGAACGCTGGAAGTCTTGTCTCAGACAGACAGTCACCAACATGCAGAAGGCAAGTGGGCTCAGGCATCAGCTCGCATCTATATTGAGCCTCAAATGGATGAGACCTTCCAAGGTGCCTATGCAGAAGCCATAAAAAACTGGAATCAAACGGGAGCTTTTACCTTTGAGGTGGTTGCGGACCCTAGTCAGGCAGATATTGTGGCAAGTGAGATGAATGATGGATCGACCGCTGTAGCTGGTCAAGCCGAGAGTCAAACCAATTTGTTAACCAAACAATTTATATCTGTAACGGTTCGCCTGAATCACTATTATCTATCCAATCCAAACTATGGTTATTCTTATGAACGGATTGTGCACACGGCGGAGCACGAGCTGGGGCATGCCATCGGATTGGATCATACCAACGAAACTTCTGTCATGCAGCCAGCGGGTTCTTACTATGGAATTCAGCCTCGGGATGTGAAAGCTGTTCAAGAACTCTATACCAGTAGCGACTAGATGAAGTCGGTACAATCTAAAATGAAACCAAAGCTCCTCCATCAAGCGGTGGGTGGGGCTTTTTGTTCGTCCTGTCACAGGCTTTTTGCTATAATGGAACTATGAATAACTTGATCAAATCAAAACTGGAGCTCTTGCCGACTAGTCCTGGTTGTTACATTCACAAGGATAAAAATGGCACCATTATCTATGTAGGAAAGGCTAAAAATCTGCGCAATCGCGTGCGCTCCTATTTCCGTGGAAGTCATGATACCAAGACGGAGGCTCTGGTATCTGAGATTGTGGATTTTGAATTTATCGTCACTGAGTCTAATATTGAAGCCCTTCTGCTGGAAATTAACCTTATCAAGGAAAACAAGCCCAAGTACAATATCATGCTCAAGGATGATAAGTCCTATCCTTTCATCAAAGTCACCAATGAGCGCTATCCTCGATTGATTATCACCCGTCAGGTCAAAAAGGACGGTGGTCTCTACTTTGGTCCCTATCCAGATGTGGGGGCAGCCAATGAAATCAAGAGACTATTGGACCGGATTTTTCCTTTTCGGAAATGTACCAACCCACCCTCTAAAGTCTGTTTTTATTACCATATTGGCCAATGTATGGCTCACACCATCTGTAAAAAAGATGAGGCTTATTTCCATTCCATGGCTCAGGAGGTTTCTGATTTCCTAAAAGGACAGGATGACAAAATCATCGATGACCTCAAGGGAAAAATGGCTGCGGCAGCTCAGACTATGGAGTTTGAACGTGCGGCGGAATACCGTGACTTGATTCAGGCCATTGGAACGCTTCGGACCAAGCAACGGGTCATGGCGAAAGATTTGCAAAATCGGGATGTCTTTGGTTACTATGTGGACAAGGGCTGGATGTGTGTTCAGGTTTTCTTTGTTCGTCAGGGAAAACTCATCGAGCGGGATGTCAATCTCTTCCCCTACTACAATGATCCGGATGAGGACTTTTTGACCTACGTGGGGCAGTTTTATCAAGAAAAATCCCACCTGGTTCCCAATGAGGTATTGATTCCGCAGGATATTGATGAAGAAGCAGTCAAGGCCTTGGTGGATACCAAGATTATCAAACCCCAACGTGGAGAGAAAAAGCAACTGGTCAATCTAGCTATAAAAAATGCCCGTGTTAGTCTGGAGCAGAAGTTCAATCTGCTAGAAAAATCTGTCGAAAAGACCCAAGGGGCTATTGAAAATCTAGGACGCTTGCTCCAAATCCCGACTCCGGTTCGTATCGAGTCCTTTGATAACTCTAATATCATGGGAACCAGCCCTGTTTCAGCTATGGTGGTCTTTGTCAATGGGAAACCGAGTAAAAAAGACTACCGTAAGTACAAGATAAAAACAGTTGTGGGTCCAGACGATTATGCTAGTATGAGAGAAGTCATTCGCAGACGCTATGGCCGAGTTCAACGTGATGGTTTAACCCCTCCAGATTTGATTGTCATTGATGGGGGACAAGGTCAAGTCAATATTGCCAAGCAGGTCATTCAAGAAGAGCTAGGTTTGGATATTCCTATTGCAGGTCTGCAAAAGAATGACAAGCACCAAACCCACGAGCTGCTCTTTGGAGATCCGCTGGAAGTAGTGGAGTTATCTCGCAATTCTCAGGAATTTTTCCTCCTCCAACGCATCCAAGATGAGGTGCACCGCTTTGCCATCACCTTCCACCGTCAACTACGCTCCAAAAATTCTTTTTCATCTCAATTGGATGGGATTGAAGGGCTAGGACCTAAACGCAAGCAAAATCTCATGAAACATTTCAAGTCTTTGACTAAAATCAAGGAAGCTAGTGTGGATGAAATTGTCGAAGTTGGAGTACCAAGAGCAGTAGCAGAAGCTGTGCAAAGAAAGTTGAACCCGCAGGAGGCAGTGGAATTGGCTCAAGTGGCGGAAGATAAAGTAGATTATCAAACAGAAGGAGAGTATCATGAACCATAAAATCGCAATTTTATCAGATATTCATGGCAATGCAACGGCACTAGAAGCAGTGATTGCAGATGCTAAAACTCAAGGAGCCAATGAATACTGGCTTCTGGGAGACATTTTCCTCCCTGGTCCAGGTGCAAATGACTTGGTCGCCCTACTAAAGGGCCTTCCTATCACAGCAAGTGTTCGAGGCAATTGGGATGATTGTGTACTTGAGGCTTTAGATGGGCAATGTGGCTTAGAAGACCCACAGGAAGTTCAGCTCTTGCGTATGACCCAGTATTTGATGGAGCGAATGGATCCCGATCAGATCGCTTGGCTGCGGAGTCTGCCTATGGTTGCGAAGAAAGAAATTGATGGGCTGCGTTTTTCTCTTTCTCATAATTTGCCTGATAAGAACTATGGTGGTGACTTGTCTGTTGGGAATAACACAGATAAATTTGACCAACTCCTAGATGAGGAAACGGACGTGGCAGTCTATGGTCATGTTCACAAACAGTTGCTTCGCTATGGCAGCCAAGGGCAACAAATTATCAACCCTGGTTCGATTGGCATGCCCTATTTTGATTGGGAAGCGTTAAAAAATCACCGTGCCCAGTATGCCGTGATAGAAGTGGAAGATGGGGAATTGGTAAATATTCTATTCCGAAAAGTTTCTTATGACTATGAAGCGGAGTTAGAATTGGCCAAGTCCAAGGGTCTTCCCTTTATCGAAATGTATGAAGAGCTACGACGAGAAGATAACTATCAGGGGCACAATCTAGAACTCTTAGCTAGTTTAATTGAAAAGCACGGGTATGTAGAAGATGTGAAGGAGTATTTTGATTTCCTGCAAAGTTAGAAATAAAATGGATGCCCTTAATTTGAAGTGAGGTGGTAGCCGAATTGCTTAGAAGAGAGTCAGACGATAAGGAAGAAAAGATGGCTTAGCTAAAGTTTGACATTGAAATTATTTTGTTATACAATGAACTTAATTCTTAATAAAAAGGAGAACATTATGAAGAAAATTATTACAGCCAGTATGGCTCTGTTATCTGTTGTTGTTTTAGCAGCATGTTCAGGGAAAACAACGTCTGACTCTTCGACTAAGACTTCAAGCTCTGTAGAACAAACTTCTTCTTCAGAGACTTCATCAACAACGTCTGGTTCAAAGACAGAAAATAATGAGGTTGTTTTGATCACCGATGAAGAAATTGACAATGCTAAAACTGTTGGAGATGTGAAGAAAGTCTTTGGCAAATTAGTCGACAATTATAAAAAGCATGCAGTTGAAATTGGGGAAAAAATTCCAGAGAGTGGAAAAGAAGCATATAACGCCCAAGTTGAACCAGCGCTTAAGTCTATGGAGACTGTAAGAGAGTCATTTAACGAAAGCCTTTCAAGTATTGGTTCTGATGATACAGTAGTGCCAGAACAAACTCGTACTCTATTTGTTCAACAGTTGAAAACTGGACGTGACACAATGAAGAAAGCGCTGGAAGCGGCTTATAAAGCAATTGCTCCATACACATCTGGTCAATAATATAAGAAAGTAGGTGTTCGATCACCTGCTTTTTGATTGCTTCAAATCTAAAGCGATACCTACTTAAATAGCTCCAAATTAATAGCAGAGAGTTTGAAAGAAGTACTAACTCTATGAAAAATCTCTGCAAGCTCTTTCAAAATATGGTAGAATGGATGCAGTAGAATTAGAAAAGGAAATCGATTATGAAATTTCTTGAATTGAATAAAAAAAGTCATGCGACTAAGCATTTTACTGATAAGCCGGTGGATCCCAAAGATGTACGTACGGCTATCGAAATCGCAACCTTGGCCCCAAGTGCTCACAACAGCCAGCCATGGAAGTTTGTGGTTGTTCGTGAAAAAAATGCTGAACTGGCAAAGTTGGCATATGGTTCGAACTTTGAGCAGGTATCATCAGCGCCTGTAACCATTGCCTTGTTTACAGATACAGACCTTGCCAAACGTGCCCGCAAGATTGCCCGCGTTGGTGGTGCAAAGAACTTCTCAGAAGAGCAACTTCAATATTATATGAAGAATTTGCCTGCTGAATTTGCACGTTACAGTGAACAACAAGTCAGCGACTACCTAGCCCTCAATGCAGGTTTGGTTGCCATGAACTTGGTTCTGGCTCTGACAGACCAAGGAATCGGTTCTAACATTATTCTTGGATTTGACAAATCAAAGGCCAATGAGGTTTTGAATATCGAAGATCGTTTCCGTCTAGAACTTTTGATTACAGTGGGTTACACAGATGAAAAATTGGAACCAAGCTACCGCTTGCCAGTAGATGAAATCATCGAGAAAAGATAGAAAGAAGAAAAAATGACAGCAATTGATTTTACAGCAGAAGTAGAAAAACGCAAAGAAGACCTCTTGGCTGACTTGTTTAGCCTTTTGGAAATCAACTCAGAACGTGATGACAGCAAGGCGGATGCTGAGCATCCATTTGGACCTGGCCCAGTAAAAGCCTTGGAAAAATTCCTTGAAATCGCAGACCGTGATGGCTACCCAACTAAAAATGTTGACAACTACGCAGGACATTTTGAATTTGGTGATGGAGAAGAAGTTCTTGGAGTTTTTGCCCACATGGACGTGGTGCCTGCTGGTAGCGGTTGGGACACAGATCCTTACACACCAACTATCAAAGACGGTCGTCTTTATGCGCGCGGAGCTTCGGACGACAAGGGTCCTACAACAGCTTGTTACTATGGTTTGAAAATCATCAAGGAATTGGGCCTTCCAACTTCTAAGAAAGTTCGCTTCATCGTCGGAACAGATGAAGAATCAGGCTGGGCAGACATGGACTACTACTTTGAACATGTAGGACTTGCTAAACCAGACTTTGGTTTCTCACCAGATGCTGAATTTCCAATCATCAATGGTGAAAAAGGAAACATCACTGAATATCTTCACTTTGCAGGTGAAAATGCAGGCGCTGCCCGTCTTCACAGCTTCACAGGTGGATTGCGTGAAAACATGGTACCTGAATCAGCAACAGCAGTCGTTTCAGGTGTCTTGGATGACTTGCAAGCTAAACTAGATGCCTTTGTTGCAGAGCACAAACTTAGAGGAGAACTCCAAGAAGAAAACGGTCAGTACAAGGTGACCATCATTGGTAAATCAGCCCATGGTGCTATGCCTGCTTCAGGCGTCAATGGTGCGACCTACCTGGCCCTTTTCCTCAGTCAGTTTGACTTTACTGGGCCTGCAAAAGACTACCTTGACATCGCTGGTAAGATTCTCTTGAATGACCATGAAGGTGAAAATCTCAAGGTTGCTCATGTTGATGAAAAGATGGGTGCCCTTTCTATGAATGCCGGTGTCTTCCGCTTTGATGAAACAAGTGCTGACAATACCATTGCCCTCAACTTCCGTTATCCAAAAGGAACAAGCCCAGAACAAATCAAGTCAGTCCTTGAAAACTTGCCAGTTGCTTCTGTTAGCCTTTCTGAACACGGTCACACCCCTCACTATGTACCAATGGAAGATCCACTTGTGCAAACCTTGTTGAATGTCTATGAAAAACAAACTGGACTTCAAGGTCATGAACAAGTCATCGGTGGTGGTACCTTCGGTCGCTTGCTGGAACGTGGGGTTGCCTACGGTGCTATGTTCCCGGACTCAATCGATACCATGCACCAAGCCAACGAATTTATCGCCTTGGACGATCTCTTCCGAGCAGCAGCAATCTATGCTGAAGCTATTTATGAATTGATCAAATAAAACGATAGGAGTCTGAGATTTTATGCTTAGACTTCTTTTTGGAGGGAAAACAGATGTCTCAAATCGAAAGAATCAAGCAGGCCATTATGGTGGATCCACAGAATGCCAGCTACACAGAACGCGGAATCGAACCTCTCTTTGCGGCGCCAAAAACTGCTCGCATCAATATTGTCGGTCAGGCTCCTGGACTTAAAACACAAGAAGCTGGGATTTATTGGAAGGATAAGAGTGGCGACCGCTTGCGGGATTGGTTAGGTGTTGATGAAGACACCTTTTACAATTCAGGGTTGTTTGCAGTTATTCCTATGGACTTTTATTTCCCAGGACATGGGAAATCAGGCGACCTTCCCCCCCGTAAAGGCTTTGCCGAAAAATGGCACCCACAACTCCTCAAGGAATGTCCAAATATTCAATTAACTCTCTTGATTGGGCAATATGCTCAGGCCTATTATCTTCATGAGAAGGTTAGTGGCAAGGTGACAGAGCGAGTAAAACGCTACAAAGACTATTTGCCAGAGTATTTTCCTTTAGTTCACCCGTCACCACGAAATCAAATCTGGATGGCCAAAAATCCTTGGTTTGAGGTAGAAGTGGTGCCAGAATTGCAAGCACTGGTACAAAAGATTATTCATCAATAAAGGAGAAAAACTATGGATGCCTATCAACAAGTAGCTAATACCTTGCAAGAGTTGGGAATTACCTTTGATGTAGTGGAGCACCCGTCTGTATTTACGACGGAGCAGGCAGATAGCTATATTGAAGGAATGGAAGGAGTCCGGACTAAGTCCATGTTTTTGACCAATAGGAAGAAAACCCAGTACTATCTACTCATAATGGATGACAAGAAACGATTGGATATGGATGACTTTAAAGTTCAAGTGGGAGCCAATCGGATTCGCATGGCCTCATTGGACTCCTTGGCTGAGAAAATGAACCTACCAGCAGGAACAGTATCACCTTTTGGTTTGTTAAATAATGATGAAAAAGACATTCTAGTTTATTTTGATAAGGACATTGTATCGGAGGATATCATGACTTTCCATCCCAATACTAATGAAAAGACCATCTTTATTAAAACCCAAGACTTGTTCCGATTTTTAGAGTCGATTGGATTTACCTATGGGGTTTTAATCTTGCCTTAATGGCATCAAAAAGAAGAAATGATGAAAGAAATTGTTTTTGACAAATTTTACCAACTTTACCAGAAAGAGCCACTTTCTGTATTGGATGTGAGGGAAGTAGATGAATTTGAAGCCCTTCACTTAGAAGGAGTCCAGCTTCTTCCTCTTTCTGAGTTAGCGGATCGCTACCAAGAGTTGGAACTTGACCAACTCTATTATGTCATCTGTAAGTCGGGCATTCGTTCAGCTCGTGCTTGCCAGTTTTTAGAGGAGCATGGATACAAGGTCATCAATGTCCAAGGTGGAATGACGGCCTTTGAAAATCTTTAAAACTGTATGGCGATAGATCCTAATCTTCCCTTGCTCGGTTTCAACTGAGTGAGGGATTCTGTTTTTAGATAATTCTTATTTTTAAAAATATTGAAAACATTCAATGATTAATTTTGGATACTTTTTTCAGAGTCTTAATCATGGTATACTAGGTCAGTATTTTAGAAATATGAAGGAGATTTTTATGGCTAAAAAAGGTGCCCTAACAGGCTTGCTCCTGTTTGGAATATTTTTTGGTGCGGGAAACTTGATTTTTCCACCTTCTCTAGGTGCCCTATCTGGAGAACAGTTTCTTCCTGCCATCGCAGGTTTTGTCTTTTCAGGTGTCGGTATTGCCGTCTTGACACTTATTATTGGAACGCTAAACCCGAAAGGATACATTCACGAGATTTCTAAGAAAATCTCACCTTGGTTTGCAACTCTTTATCTTGCAGTCCTCTATCTATCGATTGGTCCCTTCTTTGCTATTCCGCGTACAGCTACAACAGCTTACGAAGTTGGGATTAGCCCCCTCTTGTCTGAAGCAAATAAAGGTCTAGGATTGATTATCTTTACTGTGCTGTATTTTGCAGCAGCCTATCTGATTTCACTCAATCCATCAAAGATTTTGGATCGAATCGGACGTATCTTAACGCCAGTTTTTGCCTTGTTGATCGTTATCTTGGTTGTACTGGGAGCTTTCAAATACGGTGGAACAAGTCCTCAAACTGCGTCAGCTGCTTATCAAGCTTCTGCCTTTGGTACAGGATTCCTAGAAGGTTATAATACCTTGGATGCCCTTGCTTCAGTTGCCTTTAGTGTGATTGCAGTTCAAACCTTGAAACAACTTGGATTCTCAAGTAAGAAAGAGTACATTTCAACTATTTGGGTTGTTGGTATTGTTGTTGCTCTTGCCTTTAGCGCTCTTTACATCGGTTTAGGTTTTCTTGGAAATCACTTCCCTGTACCAGCAGAAGCGATGAAGGGTGGAACACCAGGTGTTTATATTTTGTCACAAGCAACTCAGGAAATCTTTGGTTCAACAGCTCAACTCTTCCTTGCTGTTATGGTAACTGTAACCTGCTTCACAACGACAGTTGGCTTGATTGTGTCGACAGCAGAGTTCTTTAACGGACGTTTCCCACAAATCAGCTACAAGGTCTATGCAACTGCCTTTACCTTGATTGGATTTGCTATTGCCAACCTTGGTCTTGATGCAATCATTAAGTATTCAGTGCCAGTACTGGTAATCTTGTACCCAATCACCATCGCCATTGTGATGATCGTGATTGTTAATAAGTTTGTCGCCCTATCAAAACCGGGTATGCAATTGACAATTGCAGTCGTTACAGCTATTGCTCTTGCAAGTGTCCTTGGAAGTTCCTTTAAGATTGAGTTTCTAGCAAATCTTGTCAATGCTCTTCCGTTTGCAGCTGCCTCTCTACCATGGTTGGTGCCAGCTATTATTGGAATTTTGCTTTCCTTGGTTTTACCAAACAAGCAAGAAAGCGATGTTTTTGAAATGGAATAAAAAATAGAAATCACTTTTGTAAGTCAACTCTACAGGAGTGATTTTTCTTTTTTCCTCTCTACTGAAATGTGCTATAATAGGTAGCAAAAGAGGTGAAGAAATGAATCAAACTGTAAACTATATCAAAGAATTAACCGCTATTGCATCTCCGACGGGTTTTACTCGTGAGATTTCAGACTATCTAGTCCATACTTTAGAGAAACTTGGCTACCAGCCAGTTCGTACAGCCAAGGGTGGTGTTAATGTTACTATTAAAGGTCAAAATGATGACCAACAGCGCTATGTGACTGCCCATGTGGATACGCTGGGTGCTATTGTCCGTGCTGTCAAACCAGATGGCCGTCTCAAATTGGACCGTATCGGTGGTTTTCCTTGGAACATGATTGAAGGAGAAAACTGTACGGTTCATGTGGCTAGCACAGGTAAAAAGGTATCTGGAACCATCCTCATCCACCAGACTTCTTGCCATGTCTACAAGGATGCAGGAACTGCTGAACGCACTCAGGACAATATGGAAGTGCGTTTGGATGCAAAAGTGACCAATGAAAAAGAAACCCGCGCCTTGGGCATCGAGGTCGGTGATTTTATCAGCTTTGACCCGCGAACTGTTGTGACAGAGACTGGTTTTATCAAGTCCCGTCATTTGGATGACAAGGTCAGCGCAGCAATTTTGCTCAATCTTCTTCGAGTTTATAAAGAAGAAGGAATTAACTTGCCGATGACGACTCATTTTGCTTTTTCAGTCTTTGAAGAGGTTGGCCATGGTGCTAACTCCAATATTCCTGCTCAGGTAGTGGAATATCTGGCTGTAGATATGGGAGCTATGGGCGATGACCAGCAGACGGATGAATATACAGTGTCTATCTGTGTCAAGGACGCTTCAGGTCCTTATCACTATGACTTCCGTCAACACTTGGTAGCTTTGGCGAAGGAGCAAGATATTCCATTTAAATTGGATATCTATCCATTTTATGGTTCTGACGCTTCAGCGGCCATGTCTGCAGGAGCAGAGGTCAAACACGCCCTCCTTGGAGCTGGTATTGAGTCCAGTCACTCTTACGAACGAACACACATTGATTCGGTCGTGGCAACTGAGCGTATGGTCGACGCCTATCTTAGAAGTGAGTTGGTGGACTAATATGTGCTTAATTTGTCAAAGAATTGAATGGATCAAGGCAGGGGAAAATCCCTACTTTGTAAAAGAACTAGAAACAGGCTATGTTGTTATTGGAGACCACCAGTATTTTAAGGGCTATACCTTATTTCTAGCAAAAGAGCATGTCACAGAACTCCATCATATGGAGACTTCTGTAAAACTTCGTTTTCTAGAGGAAATGAGTTTGGTCCAAGAAGCAGTCGCCAAAACGTTTAAAGCTGAAAAGATGAACATCGAACTTCTAGGAAATGGAGATGCCCACGCTCACTGGCACCTCTTTCCAAGACGATCAGGTGATATGAAGGGTCATGGGCTTAATGGTCGTGGTCCAGTCTGGTGGGTGCCCTGGGAAGAAATGGCAGCAGAAGCTTACCAAGTGAAATCCCGTGAGTTGGAACAAATGATTAAAGCCTTATCCGATGAATTGGAGAAGCACTTGGCCTAAGAGAGGAAGAAAAAATGAAAAAAAGATACATTGTTTTATCTGGTTTGCTGGCAGTAACCCTAGCAGCATGTTCTCAAGAAAAACCTAAAAATGAAGAAAACACTCAAAAAACGGAACAAACTAGTCAACCTGAGGGAACTGTAGGAAGTAAATCCCAAGCTTCTAGTCAGAAAAAAGCAGAAGTTGTGAATAAGGGAGACCACTATAGTATCCAAGGGAAATATGATGAAATCGTCGTAGCCAATAAGCACTATCCTTTGTCAAAAGACTACAATCCAGGAGAAAATCCAACAGCTAAAGCAGAGTTGCTGAAACTCATTGCAGCAATGCAAGCAGCTGGCTACCCAATCAGCGATCATTACAGTGGTTTTAGAAGTTATGAAACTCAAACCAAGCTTTATCAAGACTATGTGAATCAAGACGGGAAGGAAGCGGCAGATCGCTACTCAGCTCGTCCTGGATACAGTGAACACCAGACAGGCCTTGCTTTTGACCTTATCGGGACAGATGGTGATTTAGTTACTGAAGAAAAGGCAGCCCAGTGGCTCTTGGATCATGCGGCTGACTATGGCTTTGTTGTTCGCTATCTCAAAGGCAAGGAAAAAGAGACTGGCTACATGGCGGAAGAATGGCATCTTCGCTACGTTGGAAAAGAAGCCAAAGAAATTGCTGCAAGTGGCCTTAGTTTGGAAGAATACTATGGCTTTGAAGGCGGAGATTATGTCGATTAAAAAAGTAATTTTTCTCTTGCATTTTTAGATAAATAGTGTATAATAGATGGGTATGTGTAAAGCATACTTGTGGGAGGTAAAAATCTCTAATTACCGCCAAAACCACAAAGGAGGATTTAAAAATGGCTAAAAAAGTCGAAAAACTTGTAAAATTGCAAATCCCTGCGGGTAAAGCTACACCAGCTCCACCAGTTGGACCTGCTCTTGGTCAAGCTGGTATCAACATCATGGGATTCACAAAAGAGTTCAACGCTCGTACAGCTGACCAAGCTGGTATGATCATTCCAGTTGTTATCTCAGTATACGAAGACAAATCATTTACTTTCGTTACAAAAACACCACCAGCTGCTGTTCTTTTGAAAAAAGCTGCAGGTGTTGAAAAAGGATCAGGTACACCTAACAAAACTAAAGTTGCTACAGTTACTCGTGCACAAGTACAAGAAATTGCAGAAACTAAGATGCCAGATTTGAACGCAGCAAACATTGAGTCTGCAATGCGTATGATCGAAGGTACTGCTCGTTCTATGGGATTCACTGTTGTTGACTAATCAATAACACAGTAGAAAATCTCACAGCAGTCTATTAGTTGCTTTTCATACTAGGCAAGTGACTGAGGCTTGTACTTAGGTACAGCAAAGGAACTTAACGAAGTAGGAAAAGGAAAATAATAGACTGAAAACCCGCAAGACTTCATCATTTCGAGGAGTGACGTGGGAGATGAAAATCGATTGAACCACTTACAAGGAGAATAGAAAATGGCTAAAAAAAGCAAACAACTTCGTGCTGCTCTTGAGAAAATCGACAGCACAAAAGCATACAGTGTAGAAGAAGCTGTAGCACTTGCAAAAGAAACTAACTTTGCAAAATTTGACGCAACTGTAGAAGTTGCTTACAACTTGAACATCGACGTAAAAAAAGCTGACCAACAAATCCGTGGCGCAATGGTATTGCCAAACGGTACTGGTAAAACTTCACGCGTTCTTGTTTTCGCACGTGGTGCAAAGGCTGAAGAAGCAAAAGCTGCTGGTGCAGACTTTGTTGGTGAAGATGACCTTGTTGCAAAAATCAACGACGGTTGGTTGGACTTCGACGTAGTTATCGCTACACCTGACATGATGGCTCTTGTTGGACGTCTAGGACGTGTCCTTGGACCACGTAACTTGATGCCAAACCCTAAAACTGGTACTGTAACAATGGATGTTGCTAAAGCAGTTGAAGAGTCTAAAGGTGGTAAAATCACTTACCGTGCTGACCGTGCAGGTAACGTTCAAGCGATCATCGGTAAAGTATCATTTGAAGCTGAAAAATTGGTTGAAAACTTTAAAGCTTTCAACGAAACAATCCAAAAAGCAAAACCAGCTACAGCTAAAGGAACTTACGTAACAAACTTGACTATCACAACTACTCAAGGTGTTGGTATCAAGGTTGACGTGAACTCACTTTAATCAACTAAAATCTCTGGCTTCGGTCAGAGTTTTTTTATTCAAATCTAACAACAAAGGATTGGAGGAAATAAAATTGTTGAGAGAAGCTGTACAGGAGGATTTATTTGAGTTATTAAATCTCTACCTGTCCTTACATGAGAAAGAAATCCCAGAAGATAGTCTTCATTTGCAGCAAGTATGGAGTGAGATGATTTCTGACCAGCGCCATCATGTTATCGTGAAGGAAGTGGAAGGAAGAATAGTCTCCTCCTGTATTTGTGTCATCATTCCCAACTTGACAAGAGGTGTGAGACCCTATGCTTTGATAGAAAATGTGGTGACCCGAGAAGAAGATAGAGGGAAAGGGTATGCAAGTTCCTGTCTTGAATATGCTAAACAAATAGCTAAAGAGGAAAATTGTTATAAGATGATGCTTCTGACAGGTTCTAAAAATGCAAGTACTCAGAATTTTTATAAAGGAGCTGATTATAATAGTGAAGATAAAACAGCCTATATTCAGTGGTTGGATTAAAGTTTGAATCTTAAATCAGCAAGACGAAATCTTCTATTTCTTCTTTCACAGAAAATATGGTATAATAGAGAGTAAAAACTTTGAAAGAAAGAAAAAGATGAATTTAAAAGATTATATCGCAACGATTGAAAATTATCCTAAGGAAGGTATTACCTTCCGTGATATCAGCCCTTTGATGGCAGATGGTAATGCTTATAGCTATGCTGTTCGTGAAATCGTTCAGTATGCAACAGACAAGAAGATCGACATGATTGTGGGACCAGAAGCTCGTGGATTTATTGTCGGCTGTCCTGTTGCCTTTGAGTTGGGGATTGGATTTGCTCCTGTTCGTAAACCAGGGAAATTGCCACGTGAAGTGATTTCTGCTGACTATGAAAAAGAATATGGTATTGATACCTTGACCATGCATGCTGATGCGATCAAACCAGGTCAACGCGTTCTCATCGTAGATGACCTCTTGGCGACAGGTGGAACAGTTAAAGCGACCATTGAAATGATCGAAAGACTCGGTGGAGTTGTAGCAGGTTGTGCTTTCTTGATTGAACTAGATGAGCTTAAAGGCCGTGAAAAAATCGGAGATTACGATTACAAGGTACTTATGCATTATTAATGAAAAACAGTCCTTGGGGCTGTTTTCTCTTCATCTGCTATATAAACAAACTATAGCTAGTTAGAGAAAAACTATAATTGAAAACTATATCTTCATACAGTATAATAAAGGGAAGAAGTATTTGGAGGTTTTTACTTTCAAACAGACAACATCATTCCCGAAATAGAGAACTGTTAGGAGGGTATTATGCCGATTCGAATTGATAAAAAATTACCAGCTGTGGAGATTCTAAGGACAGAAAATATCTTTGTTATGGACGATCAACGAGCTGCACACCAAGATATTCGACCTTTGAAGATTTTGATTCTAAATCTTATGCCTCAAAAGATTGTGACAGAAACGCAGCTCTTACGGCATTTGGCCAATACGCCCCTACAGTTAGATATTGATTTCTTGTATATGGAGACGCATCGTTCAAAGACAACTCGTGCCGAACATATGGAAACCTTCTATAAGACCTTTCGAGAGGTCAAGGATGACTTTTTTGATGGAATGATTATCACAGGAGCACCAGTGGAGCATTTGCCTTTTGAAGAGGTAGATTACTGGGAGGAATTCAAGCAGGTCATCGAATGGTCCAAGACGCATGTTTTTTCAACCCTGCACATCTGTTGGGGAGCACAAGCAGGTCTTTATGCTCGCTATGGAGTTGAAAAGCACCAGATGGATCGGAAACTATCAGGTATTTACCCGCAGGATACCTTGAAAGAGGGCCATCTTCTCTTTAGAGGTTTTGATGATAGCTATGTGGCTCCCCATTCTCGTCATACAGAAATCTATAAGGAAGAGATTTTAGGAAAAACCAATCTGGAAATCCTCTCTGAGGGAGAACAAGTCGGAGTTTCTATTTTAGCCAGTCGGGATCTTCGTGAAATTTATAGTTTTGGTCATTTAGAATATGACCGTGATACTCTAGCAAAAGAGTATTTTCGTGATTGTGAGGCAGGACTTAATCCTCACATTCCAGAAAATTACTTCAAAAATGATGATGTGAATGAGACACCGTGTCTCTGTTGGTCTTCATCAGCTGCTCTCTTTTTCAATAACTGGGTTAACTATGCAGTTTATCAAGAAACCCCTTTTGACTGGAGAAAGGTAGAGGATGATGCGGCTGCATTTGGATATTTATAAGAGGAATTATGACATATTTCGACGCTTTCAAATCAGGGAACTTGGTTTTGCCAAGTGCCCTGCTCTTGCATTTTAAGGAACTCTTTCCTTCTAGTGATGATTTTCTCGTCTGGCAATTTTTCTATCTACAAAATACATCTGCTTTGGATGAGCTATCGCCAAGCCAAATTGCAGAAACTATTGGAAAAGAACTTGCAGATGTCAACCAATCCATTTCAAACTTGACTGAAAATGGGCTACTACAATATCGAACGATTGAACTAAATGGGGAAATTGAGCTGATTTTTGATGCTAGTTTAGCCTTTGAACGCTTGGATAATTTGTTGGACAGTCAGACTCCAGCTGCAACTACCCCAAATCCACAAAATCAATTGAAGGATTTGGTGGAAACCTTCCAGCAGGAATTGGGACGCTTGCTAACGCCGTTTGAAATCGAAGATCTTTCCAAGACTGTCAAAGAAGATGGTATCAAGGCGGATTTGATCAAAGAAGCTCTTCGAGAGGCTGTTCTAAATGGCAAGCCAAACTGGAAATATATTCAGGCCATCCTTCGGAATTGGCGTCATGAAGGTATCCAGTCTGTGGCTCAGGTGGAGGCCAAACGAGCTGAGAGAGAAGCAAACAATCCTAAACAAGTTCAGGCTTCGGCTGATTTCCTTGATGCCATGAATTTGTGGCAAGAGTAGCCGATTGAAAAATCTTGTAAATTAGAGTAAGATTTGCAAGCTCCTTATAAATATGATAAAATAATAGAAAATAAAATGAAAAAAGAGGTATGTGAAATGTCACGTAAACCATTTATCGCTGGTAACTGGAAAATGAACAAAAATCCAGAAGAAGCAAAAGCATTCGTTGAAGCCGTTGCCTCAAAACTTCCTTCATCAGATCTTGTTGAAGCAGGTATCGCAGCTCCAGCTCTTGATTTGACAGCTGTTCTTGCTGCTGCTAAAGGTTCAAGCCTTAAAGTTGCTGCTCAAAACTGCTACTTTGAAAATGCAGGTGCTTTCACTGGTGAAACAAGCCCACAAGTTTTGAAAGAAATCGGTACTGACTACGTTGTTATCGGTCACTCAGAACGCCGTGACTACTTCCATGAAACTGACGAAGATATCAACAAAAAAGCTAAAGCAATCTTTGCAAACGGTATGCTTCCAATCATCTGTTGTGGTGAGTCACTTGAAACTTACGAAGCTGGTAAAGCTGCTGAATTCGTAGGTGCTCAAGTATCTGCTGCATTGGCTGGATTGACAGCTGAGCAAGTTGCTGCATCAGTTATCGCTTATGAGCCAATCTGGGCTATCGGTACTGGTAAATCAGCTTCACAAGACGATGCACAAAAAATGTGTAAAGTTGTTCGTGACGTTGTAGCTGCAGACTTCGGTCAAGAAGTTGCGGACAAAGTTCGTGTTCAATACGGTGGTTCAGTTAAACCTGAGAACGTTGCTTCATACATGGCTTGCCCAGACGTTGACGGTGCCCTTGTTGGTGGTGCGTCACTTGAAGCTGAAAGCTTCTTGGCATTGCTTGACTTTGTAAAATAATCTAGTTTTTTCCAGACAGACAGTCAAAAGTATCAGGTAACTTTGACTGCCTGTCTTGTTTTTACTTGGAGTATTCTTGTGAAAGAGGAATTTTTCCGACTAGGGAAGTTCCTTAGGGAAGGAAAGGCGTGCGGATGCGCGCTCTTTTCTGTATCAAAAGGTTATGAAAGGGGGAGTTATGCTCTATATTTGGTCTTATTTGAAAAGATATCCCAAGTGGTTATTCTTGGATTTCTTTGGAGCGGTTTTCTTTGTTATCGTCAATCTTGGATTGCCAACTGTTCTGGCTCGGATGATTGATGAAGGTGTGAATAAAGGGAATGAACATCAATTGTATGTTTGGGCGGCAATCATGCTGGTGATTATCCTATGTGGAACCTTGGGGCGTATAGTCTTAGCCTATGCTGCTAGTAAGCTGACGACCAATATGGTTAAGGATATGAGGGATGATCTCTATGCCAAATTACAAGAGTATTCTCATCATGAATATGAAAAGATTGGAGTATCTTCACTGGTTACTCGTATTACCAGTGATGCCTTTGTTCTCATGCAATTTGCAGAACAGACCTTAAAACTGGGTGTCATCACTCCCATGATGATGCTGTCTAGTATTTTAATGATCTTTTTGACCAGCCCGTCATTAGCTTGGATAGTGGCTTTTGCAATACCTTTCTTGGCTGTGGTGGTCATTTATGTTGCTGTTAAAACTCGTCCTTTATCAGAGAAACAGCAGAAAACTTTGGACAAAATCAATCAATACGCTCGTGAAAATCTGATGGGGCTTCGTGTCATTCGTGCCTTTGCCCGTGAGGAGTTTCAAGAGGAACGCTTTGCAGGACAAAATACAGTCTATGCAGCTAATTCCAATCGTCTGTTTAAACTAACTGGCTTGACAGAACCCTTGTTTGTTCAGATTATCATTGCCATGATTGTGGCTATTGTCTGGTTCGCTCTGGATCCTATCAAACAAGGTTCTCTGCAAATTGGGGACCTGGTAGCCTTTATCGAATATAGTTTCCACGCTCTCTTGTCCTTCCTTTTCCTATCCAATCTCTTCACCATGTACCCTCGTACAGCCGTTTCGAGTGAACGTTTGAAAGAAGTCATGGATATGCCGATTTCTATTGATCCAAATGAAGGAGGCGTCAGAGAGACAGCAACCCACGGCTATTTGGAATTTGAAAATGTCACTTTTGCCTATCCTGGCGAGACGGAAAATCCTGTTTTGCATAATATTTCTTTCAGTGCTAAACCAGGTGAAACCATTGCCTTTATCGGATCGACCGGATCTGGAAAGTCCTCTCTTGTGCAATTGATTCCTCGTTTTTACGATGTCACGCTTGGTAAAATCAAGGTTGATGGTGTTGATGTGAGGGATTACCGCCTCAAGTCTCTCCGTCAAAAGATTGGTTTTATCCCGCAGAAGGCCTTGCTCTTTACAGGAACTATCGCTGAAAATATCCGCTATGGGAAGGAAGATGCTAGTCACAAAGACCTACATCAGGCAGCGGACGTTGCGCAAGCCAAAGATTTTATTGAAAGCCGAGAAGAAGGCTTTGCGACTCATCTAGCTGAAGGCGGAAGCAATCTTTCTGGAGGACAGAAACAACGTCTATCAATTGCCCGAGCGGTTATAAAGAATCCTGATATCTATATTTTTGACGATTCTTTCTCAGCCTTGGATTATCGTACGGATGCTATTTTACGTCGTCGTCTCAAGGAAGTCACACAGAATGCAACGGTTTTAATTGTTGCTCAACGTGTCGGAACCATCATGGATGCTGACCAGATCATCGTTCTTGATAAGGGAGAGATCGTGGGTCGCGGTCGCCATGAGGAATTAATGGAAACCAATGATATCTATCGTGAGATTGCTGAGTCGCAGTTGAAAAATGCATCTCTAACAGAAGAATAGGAGGAAATATGAAAACACAATCTAGTTTGGCTCGTTTGTGGAGCTATTTGAAAGCCTACCGTTTTTCTGTCTTTTTTGCAGTCTTTCTAAAAGTTTTGAGTGTGGTCATGAGTGTCTTGGAGCCTTTTGTCTTGGGGCTGGCCATTACGGAGTTGACAAAGAATCTCTTAGATATGGCTAAGGGCCTTTCAGGTGCTAGCATCAATACAGCCTACATCGGAACTTTTTTAATCATTTACCTCTTTAGAGGACTCTTGTATGAACTTGGGTCTTATTATTCCAACTATTTCATGACCAATGCGGTCCAGTCTATGACTCAGGATCTGCGAAATGAAATGACCGAGAAAATCAATCGTATCCCAGTATCTTTCTTTGACAAACACCAATTTGGCGATTTATTGGGGCGCTTTACCAGTGACGTTGAGACAGTGTCCAACGCTCTTCAACAGTCTTTCCTCCAAATTGTCAATGCTGTTCTGACGATTGTCCTCGTCATGGGAATGGTTTTATACTTGAACTTCCAACTGGCTATAGTGGTGATTCTATCCATTCCACTGACCTATTTTGGTGCTAGAAGTATCCTGAAACGTTCTCAGCCTTATTTTAAAGAACAGGCAGCTATTTTAGGACGGATGAATGGCTATGTGCAGGAAAATCTTACAGGTTTTAATGTCTTGAAACTCTACGGTCGTGAGGAAACTTCTCATAAAGAATTTTCTAAGATTACAGACGATCTCCAACGTGTTGGTTTTAAAGCAAGCTTTATCTCTGGGCTCATGATGCCAGCCCTTCATGCTGTATCGGACTTGACCTATCTGATCGTTGCGGTTCTTGGTGGTTTGCAAGTGATTGCGGGTCGTTTGACAGTGGGGAATATGCAGGCCTTTGTTCAGTACGTTTGGCAGGTCAGCCAGCCTATCCAAAACATCACCCAACTTGCGGGTCAAATGCAGAGTGCCAAGTCTTCGCTAGACCGTATCTTCGACATCTTGGATGAAACAGAGGAAGTCAAGGGAGAAGAACTCGAAATCCTTGAACCCTTAACGGGTCAGGTGACCTTCCAACATGTTGACTTCCAGTATGTTGAAAACAAACCATTGATACGAGACTTTAATCTAGAAGTTCAACCGGGAGAGATGGTGGCGATTGTTGGTCCTACTGGAGCTGGTAAAACGACCTTGATCAATCTGCTTATGCGTTTTTACGATGTCACAGCAGGCGCAATCTTGGTTGACGGGCAGGATATTCGCCAGTTGTCACGTCAAGACTATCGCCGTCAGTTTGGGATGGTCTTGCAGGATGCTTGGCTTTATGAAGGTACTATCAAAGAAAACCTACGTTTTGGAAATCTTGACGCCAGTGACGAGGAAATAATAGAAGCTGCCAAAGCGGCAAATGTAGACCACTTTATCCGAACGCTTCCTGGTGGTTACAACATGGAGATGAACCAAGAGTCGAGCAATATTTCCCTCGGGCAGAAACAACTCTTAACCATCGCGCGTGCTCTCTTAGCTAATCCTAAAATTCTCATTCTGGATGAAGCGACTTCCTCTGTTGACACCCGTTTGGAACTCTTGATTCAAAAAGCCATGAAACGCTTGATGAAGGGAAGAACCAGCTTTGTCATCGCCCACCGCCTCTCTACCATTCAAGAAGCGGATAAGATTCTCGTTCTTAAGGATGGGCAGATAATTGAACAGGGAAATCATGAAAGCCTCTTGGCTGCAAAAGGATTTTATTATGACCTTTATCAAAGCCAATTCTCTCGGAAAGACACTGAAAATAACTAAAAAGATATCTGCTCATTTTCTTAAATTATCAGTCTATTGCAACTTTTTTAATATGGGTTAATTTTCTTGCTTTTGTCTACTAGGTGTAGTATACTGAGATAGTAATCAATAAATATGGTTGCAAAAATAATATTATGAGGTGAGAAAAATGGTAGAATTGAAAAAAGATGCATTAAAAGACGTAACAACATTATCTAAAACAGCGCCAGTAGCACTGGCAAAAACAAAGGAAGTATTGAACCAAGCAGTAGCGGACTTGTATGTGGCTCACATTGCCCTTCACCAAGTTCACTGGTATATGCGTGGCCGTGGCTTCTTGGTATGGCATCCAAAAATGGATGAATACATGGATAGCCTTGATGGTTATCTTGACGAAATCAGCGAACGTTTGATCACCCTTGGTGGAAAACCTTACTCAACTTTGACAGAGTTCCTTCAACACAGTGAAATCGAAGAAGAAGAAGGAGAATTCCGTAACGTTGAAGAAAGCTTGGAACGTGTTCTAGCGATTTATCGCTACCTCATCGCTCTTTTCCAAAAAGCTTTGGATGTGACTGATGAAGAAGGCGATGATGTTACAAACGATATCTTTGTTGGTGCTAAGGCTGAACTTGAGAAAACAGTTTGGATGCTTGCAGCAGAACTTGGACAAGCTCCTGGTTTGTAAAATATAGTTGCTACCCCTTTTATCATGAGGTACCTGATAAGTGCCCATGACCAATCATCTTTTAAAAGTCATGTAACTGTAAACAGTTGCATGATTTTTTTGTTTGCTGGACTTAGGACACATTGTCAAAAGTAGGATTTTACGGTATAATAGTTGCTGTTCAATAACATATGAATTTTAAAGAATAATTGTTAGTTTAAGGAGGACTTATGAACAACTTACCAAATTGCCCAAAATGTAATTCAGAATATGTCTACGAAGACGGAAGTCTCTTGGTCTGCCCAGAGTGTGCCTATGAATGGAACCCTGCAGAAGTTGCAGAAGTAGAAGAAGGTGTTGTTGCTATTGATGCCAATGGAAATAAATTGGCTGACGGCGATACTGTAACCTTAATCAAGGACTTGAAAGTAAAAGGTGCGCCAAAGGATTTGAAACAAGGAACTCGTGTTAAAAATATCCGTATTGTAGAAGGTGACCACAACATCGACTGTAAGATTGATGGTTTTGGAGCTATGAAACTCAAATCAGAATTTGTTAAGAAAATCTAGCCATGAAACTGAACTACAAATTTATCTTTTATAGTCGTGTCCTCTTGTTCTTAGCGGCATTTACAGGGGTTTATTTAGAAATTACCAAGCACGGTGGCTTTGGTATGCTCCTTTACTACACAGTGTTGTCCAATCTTTTGGTAACGATTTTCACGGGTTATCTGCTCCGTGTGATGAGCCGTTCAGGTGAAAATTGGCAAAGTCCGACCTTGCTTCGTCTCAAGGGTGGCGTTACCATGAGTATCATGATTACCTGTGTGATTTACCATTTTATGCTTGCTCCGATCGCGACAGACTTTTACCGTGTGGAAAATTTCCTTTGCCACTATATCGTTCCACTCTGGTTTTTAGCCGACACCCTCTTCTTTGATAAACGGGGTCAATACAAGATCTGGGATCCAGTCTTGTGGACCATCTTGCCCTTGGTTTATATGATTTTTGCCTTGTTTAATGGCTTGGTCTTAAAACTCAATATTCCGAATTCCAAGGACAATCCCTTCCCTTATTTCTTTTTAAATGTGAACAAGGGTTGGGACGTGGTTATCAAATGGTGTTTGATCATTTTTGCGGCCTATATGGTTGCAGGCTTCATCTTCTATCTGATCAAGCAAATCAAGCGAAAATAGTCTTCCTATTAGGAAAGTTAGGACGGAGTCTCTAGTTCAATCGGGCTCCTTCTTTTCTTGCCATCTTCCTTTTAAAAGGATCAACAGTGAGAAATATACAGAAAGAAAATTCATGAAACAATATTTAGAACGGGCTAGTATTTTGGCCCTCTCCCTCGTTTTGATTACCTCCTTTTCTATTTCAAGCGCTCTGCCAGCCATGTTTGACTACTATCAAGGCTACCCCAAAGAACAAATCGAGCTCCTGGTCAGTCTTCCTTCTTTTGGAATCATGATTATGCTGGTTTTAAATGGGTTTTTGGAGCGGTTATTTCCTGAGCGACTTCAGATTAGTCTAGGTCTTCTCATCCTTTCTATCGGGGGGACAGCCCCTTTCTGGTATCAGGAGTACAACTTTGTCTTTGCGATGCGGATTTTATTTGGCTTGGGTGTTGGGATGATCAATGCCAAGGCCATTTCCATCATCAGTGAACGCTATCATGGAAAGACACGGATCCAGATGTTGGGGCTTCGCGGATCAGCAGAAGTTGTCGGGGCGTCGATTTTGACTCTAGTGGTCGGTCAACTCTTATCCTTGGGATGGACAGTGACCTTCTTGGCCTACAGTGCGGGATTTTTAGTATTGATCCTTTATCTGCTCTTTGTCCCTTATGGGAAAGAAAAGAAAGAAACAAAGAAAAAAGAGACCGAAACGACTCGTTTGACAGGAAAGATGAAAGGATTAATTTTTCTATTGGCTGTCGAAGCAGCAGTTGTTGTCTGCACCAACACAGCTATCACCATTCGTATTCCTAGTCTGATGGTGGAAAGAGGTCTAGGGGATGCCCAGTTATCGAGCTTGGTCTTAAGTATTATGCAGTTGATTGGTATCTTGGCAGGTGTGAGTTTTTCTTTCTTTATCTCTCTATTTAAAGAAAGATTGCTCCTTTGGTCAGGTATCACCTTTGGATTGGGGCAGATTGTGATTGCCTTGTCTCCGTCATTGGGTGTGATGGTAGTTGGAAGTGTTGTGGCAGGTTTTTCCTACAGTGTGGCCTTGACCACTGTCTTTCAGCTTCTTTCTGAAAGAATCCCAGCCAAGCTCCTTAATCAGGCAACATCTTTTGCAGTGCTAGGATGCAGCTTTGGAGCCTTTACGACACCTTTCATTCTTGGGGCGATTGGCTTGGTGACTCAAAATGGTATGTTGGTCTTCACCATTTTAGGATGTTGGTTGATTGTCACTTCTATCTTTGTTATGTACGCACTTCAAAAGAGAGCTTAGGAATGATTCCTAGCTTTTTCTTTATTATTTCTGTACCCAGACAATTTCCTTTCTTTGAACTTGTTTGCAGGATTATTTCTTGATAAAATAAGACTTATGACAAGATATAAAGCAATTATTTCCTATGACGGCTATGCCTTTGCTGGCTTTCAGCGTCAGCCCCATGCGCGGAGCGTTCAGGAGGAAATCGAAAAAACTTTAACGAGACTTAATAAAGGGCAAGCCATCACTGTTCATGGTGCTGGTAGGACGGATAGTGGGGTCCATGCTCTGGGACAGGTTATTCATTTTGATCTGCCCTATCAGATGGATGAGGAAAAACTCCGTTTTGCTTTGGATACCCAGTCTCCAGAAGATATCGATGTGATTTCGATTGAGATTGTGGCGGATGATTTTCATTGCCGTTATGCAAAACATAGCAAGACCTATGAGTTTATCGTGGATAGGGGGCGCCCCAAAAATCCTATGCGCCGTCACTACGCTACTCACTTTCCTTATCCACTCGATGTAGAACGGATGCAGGCGGCCATCAAAAAGCTAGAGGGAACCCATGATTTCACTGGTTTTACAGCGTCTGGAACCAGTGTAGAGGACAAGGTTCGCACCATCACAGAAGCAAGTCTAACAGTCGATAAGACAGGGCAGTTTTTGACCTTTACCTTTTCAGGAAATGGTTTCTTGTATAAGCAGATTCGCAATATGGTGGGGACGCTGCTCAAAATCGGAAACAACCGCATGCCAGTTGAGCAGATTGACTTGATTTTGGAGAAGAAGGACAGGCAACTTGCAGGTCCCACGGCTGCACCGAATGGCTTGTATTTAAAGGAGATTCGTTATGAAGAATAATCGCATTTTAGCCCTTTCTGGGAATGATATTTTTAGTGGTGGTGGTTTATCAGCTGATTTGGCCACCTATACCTTAAATGGTTTGCATGGCTTTGTAGCAGTGACTTGTTTGACGGCTGTGACAGAAAAGGGTTTTGAAGTCTTTCAAACTGATGACGTTATTTTCCAACATGAGTTGAATAGCTTGCATGATGTGGAGTTTGCGGGGATTAAGATTGGTCTTCTCCCTACTGTCAGTGTGGCTGAGAAAGCCTTGGACTTTATCAAACAACGATCAGGAGTACCTGTGGTGTTAGACCCTGTCTTGGTCTGCAAGGAAACGCACGACGTGGCTGTGAGTGAACTCTGCCAAGAGTTGATTCGCTTTTTCCCTCATGTCAGTGTGATTACGCCAAATCTTCCTGAAGCAGAATTATTGGCTGGTCAGGAGATTAAAACCTTGGAAGATATGAAGGCTGCAGCGCAGAAATTGCATGAATTAGGAGCGCCAGCGGTCATTATCAAGGGAGGCAATCGCCTTAGCCAGAACAAGGCTGTGGATGTCTTTTATGATGGGCAAACCTTCACTGTCCTAGAAAATCCCGTTATCCAAGGCCAAAATGCTGGTGCAGGTTGTACCTTTGCCTCAAGCATTGCCAGTCACTTGGTTAAAGGTGATAAACTTTTACCAGCAGTAGAGAGCTCTAAGGCTTTCGTTTACCGTGCTATTGCACAAGCAGATCAATATGGAGTAAGACAATATGAAGCAAACCAAAACAACTAAAATCGCCCTTGTATCTCTTTTGACAGCCCTTTCTGTGGTTCTAGGTTATTTCTTAAAAATCCCAACACCAACAGGCATTCTAACTCTCTTAGATGCGGGTGTCTTCTTTGCAGCCTTCTACTTTGGTAGTCGTGAAGGGGCTGTCGTTGGAGGACTAGCAGGTTTCTTGATTGACCTCTTATCAGGCTATCCACAGTGGATGTTCTTTAGCTTGGTAAACCATGGCTTGCAGGGATTTTTCGCAGGATTTAAAGGGAAATCTCAGTGGCTAGGCCTTATCTTAGCAACTATTGTCATGGTAGGAGGCTACGCCTTGGGTTCAACTTTGATGAATGGCTGGGCAGCAGCCCTACCAGAAATCCTACCAAACTTCCTGCAAAATATCGTGGGAATGGTTGTAGGGTTTGTGCTTAGTCAGAGTATTAAGAAAATTAAGTAAAGCGGCTGGAGAAAAGTTCTAAAAATCAGAAAAACGCATAATATCAGTTGTTGAAAAACCTTGATATTATGCGTTTTATTGTGGGAAGATTTTCGAAGAATATTAATCAAAATAAAGCAAGTCTTTGCTGGTGCTTGTAAAGAGGTCAAAGCCATCCTTGGTAACGACACCGCAGTCTTCGATACGGACACCGACTTTACCAGGGATATAGATACCTGGTTCAACAGAGAAGCACATGCCTTCTTCGATGACCATGTCATTTCCTTCCATGATAGATGGGAATTCATGGACATCCATACCGATACCATGACCGAGACGGTGGTTGAAGTATTCACCGTAACCAGTTTTTTCGATGACTTCACGGGCAGCGCGATCCACTTCATGTGCAGTCACACCTGGCTTGATAAAGTCAAGAGCAGCTTGTTGGGCTTCAAGGGTCAAGTTGTAGATATCTTTTTTGAATTGGTCTGGTTTGCCGACAGCGACCGTACGAGTCATATCTGAGGCGTAGCCATTAACCATAACACCGAGGTCAAAGAGGAGAAGGGCGTCCTTTTCAACTTTGTTTGCACCAGGAATTCCGTGCGGATTTGCGGCATTATCACCAGTCAAGACCATGGTATCAAAGCTCATTTCATAGCCTTCACGTTTCATGGCAAAGTCGATTTGCGCAATGATATCTGTCTCAGTCTTATCAAGAGAAATATTGTCAAAACCAACCTTAACAGCCTTATCAGCATAGATACCTGCGACCATCATTTTTTGCACTTCATCAGCTGATTTGATGAGGCGCATGCGTTGGATGCGAGGAGTGAGGTTTTCAAACTCAGCAGTTTCAAAGACTGTTTTCAAGCCATGGTATTTGGTCAAGATGAGATTATCAAACTCAACAGCGACACGTTTGAAGTCGTGCTGAGGCAAAGCGTTTTTGATTTTTTGCCATGGATTTTCAGAATCCACATAGCCCACAACTGGGAAGGAAACGGTGCTACTTGCACGTTCTACTTCGAGAGCTGGGACAAAGAGGAGAGGTTCCCGGTCCGCTAGGATAAAGAGGAACATTTGGCGTTCATGAGGATCACTGTAAAAGCCAGTGAGGTAATTGATAGTGACGGGGTCAGATACGACAGCGACGTCTAGTTTTTCTGATTCAAGATATGTTACGATTTGTTGTAATTTAGACATATGCTACCTTCTTTCTACCCCTCTATTTTGGCAAAAAAAGAGAGAAAATGCAAGAGAGAAGGGTAAAAGAACAAGCAAAAAGAACTCCGAAAAGATAGTGGAGTTCTTTGATATAGCTTTCATTTCTTTAAGAAAAGTCTGCCTTGCTTTTCACGTCGCTGTATTCTTCAGCGATTTCTTGACTGAGAATGTCCTCATAGGCAGGGAGTTGGATATCCTGACCGTATTTTTTCTTGAGGGCAGTAGTGACCAGGCGATAAGCTAGATTGGCATTACGAGAAAGGATAGGCCCGTGGAAGTAGGAACCAAAGACATTCTTATAATGAACCCCTTCGCCGACCTTTTCTTCATTGTTTCCATTTCCATAGACAACCTGTCCCAGAGGTTTTTGGTCATCTGAGAGGAAGGTACGGCCCTGATGATTTTCAAAGCCATAGTAGGTTTCATCGAATTCTTCATTGTGAATCTTGATATCACCGATAAAACGGTTATTGGTCTGGTTGAGGGTGTAGTGACCCATGACCCCTAGCCCTTCTATGCGTTTCCCTGAAGCCTCAACATAATATTGCCCCAATAGTTGAAAACCACCGCAGATAGCGAGAACCACACCGTCATTTTGGATGTAGTTGTCAATGCTCTCTTTTTTAGCAGGAAGATCGCTAGCGATAATACTTTGTTCAAAATCTTGACCGCCGCCGAAAAAGGCGATATCGTAATGGTTTTCATCAAAATAATCATGGAGAGAAACGATGTCAACCGTCACATGAGCTCCCAGTTTTTCAGCCACATACTTGAGCATGAGGATGTTTCCATTGTCCCCGTAGGTATTCATGAGGTTTCCATAGAGGTGGGCAATGTTGAGCTGATAAGGATAGTTGCCATCTTTTGAGGAAAGTGAAGTATAAACCATCAGTTCATCTCCTTTCTAACAATCTGACGACTAGCCAGCAGTTCGCGGAATTCCAGCATAGCAGTATAGGTAGCTAGGATATAGGCATGCTTGCAGTCTTGGTTCTCAATGGTCTTGAGAACTTGTTCCAGATTGCTTGTTTCAGTGATTTTATCAGCTGGATAGCCCGTCACTCGTAGACGGCGTGCGATTTCAGAATGACGAACACCACCAGCGTTAATTTCTGGAATGTCCATGTCAGTGATTTGTTCAAAGTCCGCATCCCAGATCCAGCTAGTATCAATCCCATCAGCATAGTTGGCGTTGAGAAGGACAGAAAGGCTAAATGGATAAGGAGCTAGTTTGATCATTTCGATAGCCTGAGTTGCGCCGACTGGGTTTTTAATCAAGACAAGGGTGCATTCTTTATCGCCGATATGGAAGGTTTCCTGACGACCAAAGACAGCACGGCTCTTGTCAAATCCTTGCTTGATCCGTTGCGAATCTGCACCGAGAAAGCGAGCAATGGCAACCGCAGCTAGCGCATTGTAGATGTTGTAAAGTCCACCGATTTGGATGCCGTATTCTTGTCCGTCAATCACAAAGCGAGAGCGATTGTTGGTCAACTCAACCAAGTCTGTCAGACGGTAGTCCAAGTCAGGTCGTTTGCAACCACAATTTTCACAGATATAGGCCCCCAAGTTGGCATAGGTATTGAGCTCGTATTTGAGGATGCCTTGACAGTCAGGGCAGAGAATCCCTTCGGTATTGTAGTGAGCCAGTTGGGCTGGTCCTTTTTCCAAGTCAAAACCAAAATACTCTACAGGATTTGGAATAGCTGGCTTGTAGAAAAGGGGACTGTCACCATTGAGGAGAACAGTAGCCGTAGGCACCTTACGAATGGCATCCAAAATCATGTTATAAGTCGTGTAAATCTCACCATAGCGGTCCATCTGGTCACGGAAGATATTAGTGATGATAAAAAGACTAGGATGGATGTAGTCACAGATACGAGATAGACTGGCCTCGTCAATTTCTAGGACTGCAATATTTTTTCCAGTTTTTGAAGATTTGGCGGTCAAGAAGGTTGTCGTAATCCCCGTAATCATGTTGGCACCACTAGGATTGGTCAGAACCTGACCATAAACTTCTTTTAAAATGCCGACAGTGAGGGCAGTTGTCAGGGTTTTTCCATTGGTTCCAGTAACCACGACAATCTCGTAGTTTTTAGCTAGGTTTTGTAAAATATCTTTATCAAATTGAAGGGCAAGTTTTCCTGGGAGCGTACTTCCACGACCAAGACGGCTCAAGATGAAGTGAGAAGAACGCCCAGCAAGGAGGCCCAAAGTAGTTTTTAAGTTCATGTTTCTATTATATCATACTGCGCCCAGCAGTCCAATAACTAAAGTAACCTCTAAGATCAACTAAAGAAGTAACCTTAGAAGTGCTTTTTAGGTTCTGATTAAACCAAACCAATCAAATACAATATCTTTGGATTTGATAACTTTGGCAACTTTAAGAAATAAATCTTTCTTACTCTGAACATAAGAAAGTAGAGGACATCGATTATCCTCTACAGGTTTTAAAATTTCATTAATCCATTATAACTGACAAAGATACCTAACTTTTGGGATTTAGATCATTTTTTGGAAAGTCTCTTTTATAATAAATTACGAATTTTTTCTTTTATAAATGCGTTAAGAGGATAGTGTTTATCAAGATATTCTAGGAGTGCCTGAGCAGATTCAGAAATTCGTTCGTAACCTTGCAAGAAGTGAGGCAATTGTTTGGCCTCATTTGGATAACCTTTTTCAAATCTTCTGTTGCTGTTAAAAATATCTATAAAATCAGATTTAGAAGTTTTTTCCAAATTGATTAGTTCGGTCCAAAGCTTGACGGATCTGTTTTGAATGAAATCATAAGCAGCCAATTTTTCGCCTCGTTGATAGCGACCTAGTCCTATATATAGATTGCATAAAATTTCTCCCAACAGCCATTCACGGTCTCTATTTTCTTTTGATGGCAATCTTTGTGGCCGGCAGATTGTTTCATCAAAACCGACCTCCTTCCAGACAATCTTGCCTTCAGCGAAGGGAATGTTTACTAGTTCATGAGCTTCAAAGACAGCAAATTCACAAAAAACATCATCTTCAAATAGAACTTTATGTCCGTCCACTGTATTTTGGTAGTGAAATGCAATTGGTTCTAGATTACTTAACCAAGTTAGGTCCTGTATATAGGCCTGCTTGTAGCCATCTTTTACAATAACAAAAAAATCCAAATCTGAGTATTGATCCAATCGGTCTCTTTCTACTCCGCAAGAACCAAGTGCCAGCAAAGCTAGTGCTTGTCTAGAATCTTTTAGAGACTGACCAATATCATCTAGTCTTTGTAACAGTAATTCTGTTTTATTCATAATCGTTACCTCATTATTTCTTGTTTACAGACATTATATAGTTAATGTTTTCGAAAGTCAATTTCATCCCATACCAAATATATACTAATGTAATATGGGATTTCTTTCGATATTTTTTACAATGATAAAGTTTAAACATTTTGCAGAGTATTGCTCATATTATCAAGAATGAAGAAATTTGAAGTATCCTTTGATTGATTAGAAAGTGATTCTTATCTTTAAAAAGATTAAATAATTTGGAAAATATTTGAGAAGAAAAAATATATCGACTTAGCCATCAATTTGCAAACGGTAAAACCTTTCCACAAACGATGAAAATACACATACGACCCGCGCAAAGAGTGGATAATTTACTAATTAGGCATGAAACAATCATTGCAAAATATACTTTTTAAATTACCCATAAAACGATGAGCTGAAGAGAGTTATTCAAAGTCATATGTATTGCTGATATTTGAAAGAGTGACCTGAGACTCAATATATAATTAGGACTGCTAAGTAAAGTTTGGATATTATATCATAAAAGAAAGAAAAGACAGATTTGAGATTTGGTAGAAGCAAAAACAGCCCGACGAGGGCTGTGAGTGATTAATTCTGAAACCAAGTTGCGATTGGGAAGTCGTTTTGTTTCAGTTCCAGTTTTGTTTTTGTTAGAAGTCGGCCATTTTCTAAGGAATACAATAACAAATGTTGATTGGTTACGACCAATACCTTGTTTGTCAAACTTGTATCAATGTGTATTATTTCTTCTGTAGAGTCAGGCAAATCTTTTCTGACATTAATCAGATAGCTAGATTCATCAGAGAGATTGACAATAGATAAGGCACAGTGATCATTTCCATCCGCCTCGTGTTTTACAATCAAACGATCCTCTTTCGGTGTTTTATAAAGAAGATTGGGATTGTCCTCTGGTAGCGTGATGAAGTGCTTTTCTTTACTAGACAAGTTCATAACAAGTATGCGATTGTCTGGATCTTTGGAGAAAGTTTCTGTATTTCGGGTATAAGCAACACTACTGTAATAATTGTCACCGATTAATTCAGAAGACGTCAACATTTCAACGATATTTCCTTCGCTTGTCAGAGGTGTGCGAGACAATTCTTTTAGTTGATCATTTTCGTCCAATTCAACTAAATAACCATCGAACACTAAAGCGGGTCGTTGACGAGACTCATCATGAAATCCCAGACCGAGATAGAGGCGGTTCCCTCTTCCGTGAAACTGGATTGGAAAGGAAGTGGATTCGGAGAATGTTTTCTGAGTAATCAGCTTTCCTGAGATGTCAAACATACTGAGCACTCCATCCTCAGTTGTAGTTTGGCCTGTGTAGAAGAACTTGTCTGATACTCCAGCTCCCGAATAAGCATAGAAGGGAGTTGAAGTTTGTCGAATATCCCCTGTCTGAAAGTCAAGAGATACGATGTTCTGAGTGGATGCCTTCCCTCTGGTATTTCCAGATGAAAAGACGAGATAGCGATTGTCAAACCGTCCCTGAGGAAACCAGAAATTGACATCTTCTGCAATAGAGACGTCCTCAGTCTTCGTGAGTTGAAACTGATCGTTTTGCAACTGATAACTTTGAATGGATTTCGAATTGACAAGGTAAAAATCAGCAGTCTGATTGACTGTGAATTGCTGTTTTTGAGGTGAAATCAAGCGAAAAAGCATCCAGAAAAGCAGGAGAAAAATGAAGACTACACTGGCACAGAAAATCAGTGTTTTCATAGCCGAATTTTTTCCTTTGAATAGAAAGGAAAAAGGAGTGTGTTTTGACAGTTTAACTTGCTTCCCCATGTGACTAGCCTCCTTTTTGAACAGAAAATGAAGACAACATCCTACACTTATATTATAAACTTTTACAGCTAAAAGCACAAATAATCTTGCAAGGAAACTATGAACTGGATAGAAAAAGACAAACATCAAAATGGATGCTTGTCTTGTGGAGAATATCTGAAAACTTAAATCGCAAACAAGTCATTCAAATTCTCAGCCAAGGTTGGGTGAGTGAAGATTTGTTTTGTGAAGTAAGTATAAGGAATCTTGTTGTCCATCGCAACAGTGATGATGTTGATGATTTCTTGAGAACCTTCTGAGAAGATAGTTGCACCGAGAATTTCTTTGGTTTCAGTGTTGACAACAGCTTTGAAAGCTCCACGAAGGTCTCCGTTTACGTGACCACGAGGCATTGCAGCAACAGGGATTTCCTTAACAGCGTATGGAAGTTTCAAATCTGCTGCTTGGCTTTCCGTCAAACCAACTTGTGAAAGTGCAGGTGTGATGAACATGGTGTTTGGTACATTGAGACGGTCTTCAAGAGTGTAGCTGCCATCTCCAGCAAGGTAACTATAGACAACACGGAAGTCATCAAGTGAGATGTAGGTAAATTGAGGTCCACCGTTGACGTCTCCAACTGCGAAGACACCAGGAATGTTTGTTTGACAGTGTTTGTCGACCTTGATAGCACCACGCTCTGTTAATTCAATATCGGTATTCTCAAGTTGAAGTGGTTCTACATTCGGTTGACGTCCAGTTGCGTAGAGAAGGGCATCGAAACGGTAAGTTTCGTTTTCAGTTACGACGAGAACTTGGTCACCGTCGTTTTTGATTTCAGTAGTACGGATATTTTGAAGCAATTCAATCCCGTCTTCTTCCATGTATTGTTTAGCAAGAGCTGCGATGGAAGGTTCTGCACGAGGTAGGAAAGTATCCAAGGCATCTAGGACGGTAACCTTGCTTCCAAGTTTGTTGTAAAGGCCAGCAAATTCAAGACCGATATTTCCGCCACCAAGGACGCCAAGCTTTTCAGGCAATTTGTCCAAGTTTTGGATACCTGTTGAGTCAAAAACATTCTTGCTTGTAGCAAGTCCTGGGATTGGCAAGACGTTTGAAACAGCACCAGTGTTGATAACGATAGTTTCAGCGGTCAATTCTTGTTTTTCATCACCAGCTTGGATTTCGATGACTTTATTTGAAAGAAAGTGGGCTTCCGCATCAAAAATATCGACGCCTGTACCAGCAACAGTCGCATAGTTTTTACCGTTAAGGCGACCAGTGATGGTGTTTTTGGTAGCAATGACTTCTTCAAAAGACAAATCTTTCTCAGCAGCAACTAGCAAAGTTTTAGTTGGGATACAGCCGGTGTTGATACAAGTTCCACCGTACATAGCTTTACTACGTTCGATAAGAGCTACTTTTTTTCCAGCAGAAGCTAATTTACCAGCTAGTGTTTTTCCAGCTTTACCAAATCCAATAACGATTAAATCATATGTTAACATTTATAGTCCTCCTATTCGATTTTCATTCTAGCATAAGAAAACACTTTTTGCACAAATCTGCTACGGGAGAAATGAGCTATATAAGGGTGTATTTATGGGAAATCGTTTACATGATTTTAGAGATGAATTCTACTATCTTTTGCCCCTCTCTTGTGTTATACTAGATGGGTTGCAAAGAAACTCGTACTTTTCTTTCGTGGAAAAGAAGCAACACGGTATCTCATTTTTAGATAAAGATACGTCATGAAAAGAAAAGTATATACTACGCGCTATAGGATGGCTTCGCACCATCTTTAGAAAGAAGAAAAACGTGAAATTTAATGAATTTAACTTGTCTGCTGATTTGCTAGCAGAGATTGAAAAAGCTGGATTTGTAGAAGCAAGTCCTATCCAAGAGCAGACCATTCCATTGGCCCTCGAAGGAAAAGACGTTATTGGTCAAGCTCAGACAGGTACAGGAAAAACTGCAGCTTTTGGCTTGCCAACCCTTGAAAAAATCCGTACAGAAGAAGCGACCATCCAAGCCTTGGTCATCGCTCCAACTCGTGAACTCGCTGTCCAAAGTCAAGAGGAACTTTTCCGCTTTGGTCGTAGTAAGGGAGTGAAAGTTCGCTCAGTTTACGGTGGTTCCAGCATTGAAAAACAAATCAAGGCCCTTAAATCTGGTGCTCACATCGTGGTAGGAACACCAGGCCGTCTCTTGGACCTGATTAAACGCAAGGCCTTGAAATTGCACGATATTGAAACCCTGATCCTTGACGAAGCGGATGAAATGCTCAACATGGGCTTCCTTGAAGACATTGAAGCCATCATTTCTCGTGTTCCTGAAAATCGTCAAACCTTACTCTTTTCTGCAACCATGCCAGATGCTATCAAACGTATTGGTGTTCAATTTATGAAAGAGCCTGAGCATGTCAAGATTGCTGCCAAGGAATTAACAACAGAATTGGTTGACCAATACTATATCCGAGTTAAAGAACAAGAAAAATTTGATACTATGACGCGTCTCATGGATGTAGAACAACCAGAACTTGCTATTGTATTTGGTCGTACCAAACGCCGTGTAGATGAATTGACTCGTGGACTTAAAATTCGTGGCTTCCGTGCAGAAGGAATTCATGGTGATTTGGACCAAAATAAACGTCTTCGTGTCCTTCGTGATTTTAAAAACGGCAATCTCGATGTTCTGGTTGCAACAGACGTGGCAGCACGTGGTTTGGATATCTCAGGTGTGACCCATGTCTACAACTATGATATTCCACAAGATCCTGAAAGTTATGTTCACCGTATCGGTCGTACAGGTCGTGCTGGTAAGTCAGGTCAGTCTATTACTTTCGTAGCACCAAATGAAATGGGCTACCTTCAAATCATCGAAAACTTGACTAAGAAACGCATGAAAGGCTTGAAACCATCAACAGCAGAAGAAGCCTTCCAAGCTAAGAAACAAGTAGCTCTCAAGAAAATCGAACGAGACTTCGCAGACGAAGTCATTCGTGGGAACTTTGAGAAATTTGCTAAAGATGCTCGTAAGTTAGCTGCAGAATTTAGTCCAGAAGAATTGGCTATGTATATCTTGAGCCTGACAGTCCAAGATCCAGACAGCCTTCCTGAAGTGGAGATTGCGCGTGAAAAACCACTGCCGTTCAAACCGTCAGGAAATGGACGTTCTGGAGGTAATCGTGGACGCGACAATCGTCGAGGAGACAACCGTCGTGGTGGTCGCCGTGATGATTTCAAAAAAGGCAGCCGC
Organism: Streptococcus oralis; assembly: GCF_026782285.1. Lineage (GTDB taxonomy): Bacteria > Bacillota > Bacilli > Lactobacillales > Streptococcaceae > Streptococcus > Streptococcus oralis_CG. The sequence continues at coordinate 71,146 of NZ_JAKUWG010000002.1, read as the reverse complement.
GGGAACGATCGTTTTGATAAAGATAGACGCTATCGTAATAAAGACAATAAAAAACCTCATAACACTTCAAGTGAAAAGAAGACTGGCTTTGTTATTCGTAACAAGGGAGATAAATAGGAAAAAGCGATTCAAAATGAATCGCTTTTTTATATAAGGAGACCGATAGTAAAAGAAGATGTATAAAAGTAAAGGAAAGGTGAGATGGGAAGGGGAACTTTAATCCATCTTCTTATAATATTATTATATAAAAATCCAAACAGGATGTCAATAAAAAATTGCTATTTTTATAAAATATTTTTGCTTTTAAAAATTGCAATTCAATAAGCAATTTTCAGATAATTATTGAAATAAAGACTTTTCTATGTTATAATGGAAGCGATTATATGCGAGGTAAAAAATGGCACATTTATTAGAAAAAACAAGAAAAATTACATCAATTTTAAAACGCTCAGAAGAGCAAATGCAGGATGAACTTCCATACAATGCCATTACACGTCAACTAGCAGACATTATTGATTGCAATGCCTGCATTGTCAATAGCAAGGGTCGTCTTTTGGGCTACTTTATGCGCTATAAAACCAATACAGATCGTGTAGAGCAGTTTTTCCAAACCAAGACGTTCCCAGATGACTATGTACAAGGGGCAAACATGATCTATGATACAGAAGCCAATCTTCCTGTTGAACATGATTTGACTATTTTTCCTGTAGAGAGTCGTGCGGATTTTCCAGATGGTTTGACAACCATTGCTCCCATTCATGTATCAGGGATTCGCCTAGGTTCCTTGATTATTTGGCGTAATGACAAGAAATTTGAAGATGAGGATTTGATTCTTGTTGAGATTGCGAGCACGGTTGTGGGGATTCAACTCTTGAACTTCCAACGTGAAGAAGATGAGAAAAATATCCGTCGCCGTACGGCTGTTACTATGGCGGTCAATACCCTCTCCTACTCAGAACTTCGTGCTGTTTCAGCTATTTTATCTGAGCTAAATGGAAATGAAGGACAATTGACTGCATCTGTCATTGCAGATCGTATCGGTATTACGCGCTCAGTGATCGTCAATGCTCTCCGTAAGCTAGAGTCGGCAGGAATTATTGAAAGCCGTTCACTAGGAATGAAGGGAACCTATCTCAAAGTATTGATTTCAGATATCTTTGAGGAAGTGAAAAAGAGGGACTACTAATGGCAAAGGCTTTAATCTCGATTGACTATACAGAGGATTTTGTAGCAGATCAGGGAAAATTGACAGCAGGTGCTCCTGCTCAAGCTATATCAGAGGCAATCAATCAGGTGACCAGACTGGCTTTTGATCGTGGAGACTATGTTTTCTTCACCATTGATGCTCATGAGGAAGGGGATGATTTTCATCCTGAGAGTAAACTTTTCCCACCTCACAACATCATTGGAACTAGTGGTCGCAACTTGTATGGAAAACTAGCAGATTTTTACCAAGTCCATGCTTCTGATAGTCGTGTTTTTTGGATGGACAAGCGTCACTATTCAGCATTTTCAGGAACGGATTTAGATATTCGCTTGCGAGAACGTCGTGTAGATACAGTCATTTTGACTGGTGTTTTGACAGATATTTGTGTTCTCCATACGGCTATTGATGCTTATAATTTAGGTTATCAAATCGAGGTTGTCAAGCCTGCGGTTGCCTCCATCTGGCCAGAAAATCATCAGTTTGCTCTTGGACATTTTAAGAACACTTTGGGAGCCAAATTGGTGGATGAAAATCTTGATGAAATTAAAGAATGATTCCCTTGGAAAAATGAAAAAAATCTGAAAAAAGTGTTGACAAAGATTTTGAAAGTTGATATACTAGTAAAGTAATCGACGCGGGGATGGCGGAATTGGCAGACGCGCAGGACTAAGGATCCTGTGACCGCTTTAGGTCGTGGGGGTTCAAGTCCCTCTCTCCGCATAGGATAAGAGTTAGCTTTGGCTAGCTCTTTTTGTTTTCCAAAGAAGGCTAGAGGTACAGTTCGACTATCGGAAGAGCTTGGCATCAAGAACTATCATTTATGGCATGGAGTCGATTTTTGATTGGTAAAACGTGTTCTAAAATGAAGAAAGTTAGCAGTTGCTAGCTTTCTTCATTTTTTCAAAAAATAAATCAAAAAATTTTTTCGATTTCATAAACATTTCATATTTGGATTTTATAATAGTCTTACAAACATGGAGGTGACAAATGAATCCAATCCAAAGAGCTTGGGCTTATGTCAGCAGAAAACGACTGAGAAGTTTTATTTTATTTCTGATTTTATTGGTCCTATTGGCCGGAATTTCAGCCTGTTTGACTCTGATGAAGTCCAACAAAACAGTAGAAAGCAATCTTTACAAATCACTCAATACATCTTTTTCTATCAAAAAGATAGAAAATGGACAGACCTTCAAGTTGTCTGGCCTAGCATCCGTGAGCAAGATTAAGGGACTGGAAAATGTCTCTCCTGAACTCGAAACGGTCGCAAAGCTGAAAGACAAGGAAGCGGTGAGTGGTGAGCAGAGCGTTGAACGTGATGATTTGTCAGCTGCGGACAAGAACTTGGTTAGCTTAACGGCTCTTGAGGATTCATCCAAGGATGTCACCTTTACCAGTTCGGCTTTCAAACTAAAAGAAGGGCGACACCTTCAAAAAGGGGACTCCAAGAAAATCCTCATCCACGAAGAGTTGGCCAAGAAGAACGGTCTTTCGCTTCATGACAAGATTCGCTTGGATGCTGGTCAGTCAGAATCTGGAAAAGGGCAAACAGTAGAGTTTGAGATTGTCGGTATCTTTTCTGGTAAGAAACAAGAAAAATTCACAGGCTTATCTTCTGACTTCAGTGAAAACCAGGTCTTTACAGACTATGAAAGCAGCCAAAGCCTTATGGGAAATAGTGAACCGCAAGTCAGTGCGGCGCGCTTCTATGTAGAAAATCCCAAGGAAATGGACGGACTCATGAAGCAGGTAGAAAACTTGGCCTTGGAAAGTCAAGGCTACCAAGTCGAGAAGGAAAACAAGGCCTTTGAACAAATCAAAGACTCAGTTGCAACCTTCCAAACCTTCCTAACCATCTTCCTTTATGGGATGTTGATAGCAGGAGCTGGAGCCTTAATTTTGGTCTTGTCTCTCTGGTTGAGAGAAAGGGTCTACGAAGTGGGGGTTCTTCTGGCGCTTGGAAAAGGTAAGAGCTCGATCTTCCTACAATTCTGTTTAGAGGTAGTTTTAGTATCTCTCGGAGCTTTACTTCCATCCTTTATCGCTGGAAACGCCATCACATCCTATCTACTCCAAACTGTACTAGCCAGTGGAGATCAGGCAACCTTACAGGACACGCTGGTCAAAGCAAGTGGTCTATCAACCAGTCTCCTATCCTTTGCAGAATCCTATGTCTTTCTGCTCCTGATTGGTTGCTTATCAGTAGCCCTTTGTTTCGTATTTCTATTTAGAAAATCGCCGAAAGAAATTTTATCATCTATTAGTTAATACTCTTCGAAAATCAAATTTAAACCGTGTCAGCTTTATCTGCCACCTCAAAGCTGTGCTTTGAGCAGCCTGCGGTTAGCTTCCTAGTTTAATCTTTGATTTTCATTGAGTATAAGAAGGAGAAATCATGACTTTATTACAATTACAAGATGTTACCTACCGTTATAAGAACACTGCTGAGGCAGTTTTATATCAGATCAAGTATAATTTTGAACCCGGAAAGTTTTATAGTATCATTGGTGAGTCAGGAGCAGGAAAATCCACTCTCTTGTCCCTGCTTGCGGGTCTAGATAGTCCTGTTGAAGGTTCTATCCTTTTCCAAGGAGAGGACATTCGGAATAAGGGATATTCTTATCATCGCATGCACCATATTTCCTTGGTCTTTCAAAATTATAATTTGATTGATTACCTTTCTCCACTGGAAAATATCCGCTTGGTCAACAAAAAAGCAAACAAGGATACACTTCTTGAACTTGGTCTGGATGAAAGTCAGATCAAGCGGAATGTTCTCCAGTTATCAGGTGGTCAACAGCAACGTGTAGCCATCGCTCGCAGTTTGGTATCAGAAGCTCCAGTTATTCTAGCTGATGAGCCAACAGGAAATCTGGACCCTAAAACTGCTGGAGATATTATCGAACTACTCAAATCACTTGCTGAGAAAACAGGTAAATGTGTGATTGTCGTCACCCACAGTAAAGAAGTGGCACAAGCATCAGATATTACACTTGAATTGAAGGATAAGAAACTGACTGAAACTCGCAATACTACAAAATAAGATGAGCTTGTTTTGATAGAATGATAAAAACGAATCAAATCTAGAAAGGGAACCTATGTTACACAACGCATTTGCCTATGTTACAAGGAAGTTTTTCAAATCGATTGTTATCTTCCTGATTATTCTCCTCATGGCGAGCTTGAGTTTGGTCGGCTTGTCGATCAAAGGGGCTACTGCCAAGGCTTCTCAGGAGACCTTTAAAAATATCACCAATAGTTTCTCCATGCAAATCAATCGTCGCGTCAATCAAGGGACGCCACGTGGTTCTGGGAATATCAAGGGTGAGGATATCAAAAAAATCACCGAAAATAAGGCCATCGAGTCTTATGTTAAACGCATCAACGCCATCGGAGATTTGACTGGATACGACCTCATCGAAACGCCAGAAACCAAGAAAAATCTCACTGCTGACCGAGCAAAACGGTTTGGAAGCAGTTTGATGATTACAGGTGTCAATGACTCCTCCAAAGAAGATAAGTTTGTCTCAGGCTCATATAAACTGGTTGAAGGTGAACACCTAACCAACGATGATAAGGACAAGATCCTCATGCACAAGGACTTGGCAGCTAAACACGGCTGGAAAGTTGGAGATAAGGTCAAACTGAACTCTAATGTCTATGATGCAGACAATGAAAAAGGTGCTAAAGAAACAGTCGGAGTGACAATCAAGGGTCTCTTTGATGGTCACAATAAGTCAGCAGTAACCTACTCACAAGAACTCTATGAAAATACAGCTATCACAGACATTCACACTGCTGCAAAACTTTATGGATACACAGAAGACACAGCTATTTATGGGGACGCAACCTTCTTTGTAACAGCAGACAAGAACTTGGATGATGTTATGAAAGAGTTGAATGGTATCAGTGGTATCAACTGGAAGAGCTACACACTTGTGAAGAGCTCCTCTAACTACCCAGCTCTTGAGCAATCCATCTCTGGTATGTACAAGATGGCCAACCTCCTCTTCTGGGGTAGCTTGAGCTTCTCAGTCCTTCTCCTTGCACTCTTGCTTAGTCTTTGGATCAACGCCCGTCGCAAGGAAGTGGGAATTCTCCTCTCTATCGGTCTCAAGCAGGCAAGTATCTTGGGGCAATTCATCACCGAATCTATCCTGATTGCCATCCCTGCTCTCGTTTCTGCTTACTTCCTAGCCAACTACACAGCCCGTACAATCGGAAACACTGTTCTTGCCAATGTCACTTCAGGTGTTGCCAAGCAAGCCAGCAAGGCAGCTCAAGCCTCAAATCTTGGTGGGGGTGCAGAAGTAGACGGCTTTAGCAAGACCTTGTCGAGCCTAGACATTTCTATTCAGACATCAGACTTTATCATCGTCTTTGTCCTTGCCTTGGTTCTAGTGGTTCTCGTTATGGCGCTTGCTTCAAGCAATCTCCTCAGAAAACAACCAAAAGAGCTCTTGCTCGATAGCGAATAAAAAACTTGCTACCTATTCTCCCCTAAATGGGGTATAATATAGGTAGCATTTTTATCTATTTCATCTTGATAGTATAAAGCCTTATCAAGATGAAATAGAGAGATTTACAAGAAACTTAAAGGAATGTGAAACGTTTTTCTATGAAAATTTTAATTGTAGAAGATGAGGAGATGATCCGTGAGGGGATAAGTGACTATTTGACCGATTGTGGTTATGAAACCATTGAGGCGGCGGACGGTCAAGAAGCTCTGGAAAAATTTTCCAGCTATGAAGTAGCTCTAGTACTGCTGGATATCCAGATGCCCAAGCTTAATGGCTTAGAAGTCCTAGCCGAGATTCGTAAAAGCAGTCAGGTTCCTGTCTTGATGCTGACCGCCTTTCAGGATGAAGAATACAAGATGAGTGCCTTTGCTTCGCTAGCAGATGGCTATCTGGAAAAACCCTTTTCCCTCTCCCTTTTAAAAGTAAGGGTGGACGCGATTTTCAAGCGCTACTACGATACAGGACGAATCTTCTCCTATAAGGATACCAAGGTGGATTTTGAGAGTTACAGTGCAAGCCTCGCAGGTCAAGAAGTGGCCATTAATGCCAAAGAGTTGGAAATTCTGGACTATCTGGTGAAAAATGAAGGCCGGGCCTTGACTCGTTCTCAGATAATTGATGCTGTCTGGAAGGCGACAGATGAGGTTCCCTTTGACCGTGTCATTGATGTCTATATCAAAGAACTGCGGAAAAAGCTAGACTTGGATTGTATCCTCACGGTGCGCAATGTTGGTTATAAATTGGAGCGAAAATGAAACGAACAGGTTTATTTACAAAGATTTTTATCTATACCTTCTCGATTTTTAGTGTTCTGGTTATTTGTCTTCATTTAGCCATTTATTTTCTCTTTCCCTCAACTTATCTGAGCCATCGTCAGGAAACCATTGGCCAGAAAGCGACTGCTATTGCCCAATCCCTAGACGGAAAGGATAGACAAAGTATCGAGCAAGTGTTGGACTTGTATTCCCAGAGCAGTGATATCAAAGGAGCTGTCAAGGGAGAGATGACCGAGGACAAGTTAGAAGTCAAGGATAATTTTCCACTAGATACAGCTCGCCAGACAACTTCCCTCTTTATTGAGGAGCGTGAGGTGAAAACGCAAGACGGTAGCACGATGACTCTCCAGTTTCTGTCTTCCATGGATTTGCAAAAGGAAGCAGAGCAGATCAGTCTCCAGTTTCTTCCTTATACCTTGCTGGCATCCTTCCTGATTTCCCTCTTGGTGGCCTACATCTATGCTCGGACCATTGTTGCACCGATTTTGGAAATCAAGCGGGTGACCCGTCGGATGATGGACCTGGATGCCCAAGTGCGATTGCGCGTGGACTCTAAGGATGAGATAGGTGATCTCAAGGAACAAATCAATAGCCTTTACCAGCACCTTTTGACTGTTATTGCGGACTTGCATGAGAAGAATGAAGCCATTCTCCAGCTGGAGAAGATGAAGGTTGAGTTTCTTCGAGGGGCTTCTCATGAACTGAAAACACCTCTGGCCAGCTTGAAAATCCTAATCGAAAATATGAAAGAAAATATCGGTCGTTATAAGGATAGAGACCACTATCTTGGAGTTGCCTTGGGAATTGTGGATGACCTCAGTCACCACGTTCTCCAGATATTGTCTCTTTCTTCTGTTCAGGAATTGCGAGAGGAGAAGGAGAACATTGACCTAGTCCAGATGACGCAAAGTTTGGTCAAGGATTATGCTTTGCTCACCAAGGAGAGAGAGCTTCAGGTAGACATTAGCCTAACCCATCAGCAGGCTTACATAAACCCATCTGTCATGAAACTGATTCTATCGAATCTCATCAGCAATGCTATCAAGCACTCCACTCCAGGTGGCTTAGTCCGCATCGGCGAGAGAGAAGGGGAACTCTTTATCGAGAATAGCTGTAGTCCTGAAGAACAAGAAAAACTGGCCCAGTCTTTTTCTGAAAATGCTAGTCGCAATGCCAAGGGTTCGGGGATGGGACTCTTTGTGGTCAAAAGTTTATTAGAACACGAGAAATTACCTTATCATTTTGAGATGCAAGATGATCGCTTGACCTTCTTCATACGTTATCCCAAAGTCACTCAGGACTAAGGAAAAGAAAGGGGTTACATTGATTAGGTTGGAAGAAATTCAATCTAAAGTATGGGAAAAACTAGCTTTTTTTATCAAAAAGTGATAAAATGAACAATGTAAATGGGATGTCCCAAAAAATATATAGGAGGCCTGACAAATGGCAATCGTTTCAGCAGAAAAATTTGTCCAAGCAGCTCGTGACAACGGTTATGCAGTTGGTGGATTTAACACAAACAACCTTGAGTGGACTCAAGCTATCTTGCGTGCAGCAGAAGCTAAAAAAGCTCCAGTTTTGATCCAAACTTCAATGGGTGCTGCTAAATACATGGGTGGTTACAAAGTTGCTCGCAACTTGATCGCTAACCTTGTTGAGTCAATGGGTATCACTGTACCAGTAGCTATCCACCTTGACCACGGTCACTACGAAGATGCACTTGAGTGTATTCAAGTTGGTTACACTTCAGTCATGTTTGACGGTTCACACCTTCCAGTTGAAGAAAACCTTGAAAAAGCTCGTAAAGTTGTAGAATTTGCTCACGCAAATGGTGTATCAGTAGAAGCTGAAGTTGGAACTATCGGTGGTGAAGAAGACGGAATCATCGGTGATGGTGAATTGGCTCCAATCGAAGATGCTAAAGCAATGGTTGCAACTGGTATCGACTTCTTGGCAGCTGGTATCGGTAACATCCACGGTCCATACCCTGCAAACTGGAAAGGTCTTCACCTTGACCACTTGCAAAAATTGACTGAAGCTGTACCAGGATTCCCAATCGTATTGCACGGTGGTTCAGGTATTCCTGATGACCAAATCCAAGCAGCTATCAAACTTGGTGTTGCGAAAGTTAACGTTAATACTGAATGCCAAATCGCATTCGCTAACGCAACCCGTAAATTTGCTCGTGACTACGAAGCAAACGAAGCAGAATACGACAAGAAAAAACTCTTCGACCCACGTAAATTCTTGGCTGACGGTGTAAAAGCTATCCAAGCATCAGTTGAAGAACGTATCGACGTATTCGGTTCAGAAGGTAAAGCTTAATTTAGCTTAACCATATAAAACAGAAACCTGCCTATTGGGTGGGTTTTTTGTGTTTTAAGGGAACTATTATTTCTGTTTTAAACTAGAGGCAATTATTTTTATAGAATATGATACTTGTAAAAAATAAATTTGAGGAGACAAGATATTAAATCTTCCTATTCGTTCCATTGTATTCATTTTATGCGATTGAGATATTTGGATTATGTTGGTTACTATTTTATATAGGTGTTGATATAATTTAGACGATTCTATGAAATTAATTGGGATTAAGTTGGAGAGTTGCTCAATAAGTTCATGTAATTATGGAAATAGTTTTTAATATTTACTTGTTTGGAAATGACTTTGAGATGCTTCTCCGTTTACGAACTCTATATGTAGTTTTTTTATGAAGTTGGTAAGTTATTGACAGCAATTCTTTTTCATTATAAACTAATAATAATCAGAAAAATCGTTAACATTGGAAATGGAGTTTATTATGTCTGACTGTATTGTTTTGGAAGATGAGTTATATGTTATTTATTCTAATTATAGAACGTTTACTCTTGATGCGGAGTATTGTTCAAGATATACATATTATCTAAAAAAAGGAAATTACTTTTTCTTGAATGATGACGGAAAGTTAGTTGATTCAAATGAGAGTGTAGAGGATAGAATTGCATATAAGATTGGAAAACTAGAGGGGAATTATTATTGTTTTGACAATGAAATATTTGATTTACAACATAAATTTAGAATAGATGTTAGCCTAATTGATAAGTTAAAGCATAAACATTTTTTAAAATATCCTTCACAATTGTCTATTCTAAAGAAAATTGATAGTTTGATAAATGAGGATTTTTACATTTTACCTGACGATACGATAAATGAAGATGTTAGTTCAATCAGTTGGACAGAATATAACAATCTTGTTGATTCATTTCCAACAACTACAACAGTGAAACATTATATTGATAAATTGGTGGCTGAAAAAATTGAGGGCTTTTTTGAGTTAAAAAAGAACTATGATGATGAGCTTGAAAAACATCTCAAAAAAACAAATAGAATTACCTCTTCTGACACACTATTCCCACAAGAACTAGACTATAAAGTTACTCAAGCTGAAATATACAAATTTACTTATGCACTTGATTTGTTGAAACATATACTTGAACAGGAGATTATAAGTGAGAAAGAATGGCAGAATAAAATTTTAGATATTCTGTTGCTAATATACCCTCAGTATCAAATTGTAATCGATGAGGTCGGATTAAGTAATCGTAGAAGGGTTGATTTTATTTTAGTTGACTTCTTTAATAATATTGATATTGTTGAGATAAAGACTCCCGAAAAGAGATTATTAAAAAAATCAAAATATAGAGATCACTATGTTCCATCACATGAATTAACTGGTACAGCTATGCAAATCGAGTATTATTTGCGAGAGTTACATGAAAATTCAAGTTCCAATATACAGAAAATTAAGCGCAAGTTATTAGATAAGAGTTTTGATAGTGAAGTTAAGATAAATAACGTAAAAGGGATTATTATCATGGGGCGAACAAATGAATTTAATTCAGAACAACAAGAAACTTATCGGATTATGAAAAATCAGTATTCCAATATTATTAATATTATTAGTTATGATGAACTACTTGATATGTTAGAAAGAATTTTGGACCGCTTCAAAAAAAATGGTATTTCAAACAAACAGAATTAAGCATAATGTGGCAAACAAAAAATAAATTTTACTCTCATTTTGTATTCTTTTCAAAGAACAAAGAGGAATACTGAAGAAACTTTCCTATATAATATGTTTGAATAAAAATCTATTTAAAGTGTTTTCGGTGTGCTAGGAAATACAGAGAGTTAATCAGCTATGTTCAGAAGGTAAAGCTTAATCTAGCTGAATAATACAGATGAAACCTGCCCATTGGGTGGGTTTTTTGGTGTTTTAAGGGAACTATTAAACCAGAATTTTGGGTTAAACATACCATTTTAAGAGAGAAATATCTAATTTCACAATCTATAGGCAAACGCTTGCATTATAGTTTTTATTGGACTATAATAGGTTGGTATAAAGCCTTCTGTAATAGTAAAATGTGAAGGTTTAGAAAGTAAGGATTTAGAATATTTGTAGTCAAAAATACAATGTTGCTATTCCTTACGGTAGGGAGATAGATATGGCAATGATAGAAGTGGAACATCTTCAGAAAAATTTTGTGAAGACAGTAAAGGAGCCAGGCTTGAAGGGGGCTTTGCGCTCCTTTATTCATCCTGAAAAGCAGACCTTTGAAGCGGTCAAGGATTTAACCTTTGAGGTGCCCAAGGGGCAGATTTTAGGCTTTATCGGGGCCAATGGTGCTGGAAAGTCGACAACCATCAAAATGCTGACAGGGATTTTGAAACCGACATCTGGTTTTTGTCGGATTAACGGCAAGATTCCGCAGGACAATCGCCAAGACTATGTCAAGGATATTGGTGTGGTCTTTGGACAACGAACCCAGCTATGGTGGGATTTGGCTCTGCAAGAGACCTACACGGTGTTAAAAGAGATTTACGATGTGCCGGACTCGCTCTTTCACAAGCACATGGACTTTTTGAATGAAGTCTTGGACTTGAAGGACTTTATCAAGGATCCCGTTCGGACTCTTTCACTGGGTCAACGGATGCGGGCGGACATTGCGGCTTCCTTGCTCCACAATCCTAAGGTTCTCTTTTTAGATGAGCCGACCATTGGTTTGGACGTTTCGGTCAAGGACAACATTCGTCGAGCCATTACCCAGATCAATCAGGAGGAAGAGACAACCATTCTCTTGACCACTCACGATCTGAGTGATATTGAGCAGCTCTGTGATCGGATTTTTATGATTGACAAGGGGCAGGAGATTTTTGATGGAACGGTTAGTCAGCTCAAGGAAACCTTTGGCAAGATGAAGACACTTTCCTTTGAACTGCTACCAGGTCAAAGTCATCTCGTCTCTCAGTTTGAAGGCTTGCCTGATATGACCATTGATAGACAAGGAAATAACCTGACTATTGAATTTGATAGTTCCCGCTACCAGTCAGCTGACATTATCAAGCAAACCTTGTCTGATTTTGAAATCCGTGATTTGAAGATGGTGGATACGGATATTGAGGATATTATCCGCCGCTTCTACCGAAAGGAGCTCTAAGATGGTCAAATTATGGAGACGTTATAAACCCTTTATCAATGCAGGGATTCAGGAGTTGATTACCTATCGAGTCAACTTTATTCTCTATCGGATTGGTGATGTCATGGGGGCCTTTGTGGCTTTCTATCTCTGGAAGGCAGTCTTTGACTCCTCGCAGGAGTCCTTGATTCAGGGCTTCAGTATGGCGGATATTACCCTCTACATCATCATGAGTTTTGTGACCAATCTCTTGACTAGGTCGGATAGCTCCTTTATGATTGGGGAGGAGGTTAAGGATGGCTCCATTATCATGCGCTTGTTGCGACCAGTTCATTTTGCGGCCTCTTATCTCTTCACCGAGCTTGGCTCCAAGTGGTTGATTTTTATCTCTGTTGGACTGCCATTTTTAAGTGTTATTGTCTTGATGAAAATCTTATCTGGGCAAGGTATTGTAGAAGTGCTGGGACTAACGGTCCTTTATCTCTTTAGCTTGACGCTGGCCTATCTGATTAACTTTTTCTTTAATATCTGCTTTGGATTTTCAGCCTTTGTATTTAAAAATCTATGGGGTTCCAATCTACTCAAGACTTCCATAGTGGCCTTTATGTCTGGGAGTTTGATTCCCTTGGCTTTCTTTCCCAAAGTGGTTTCAGATATTCTCTCCTTCTTGCCTTTCTCATCTTTGATCTACACGCCAGTTATGATTATCGTTGGGAAATACGATGCCAGTCAGATTCTTCAGGCGCTTTTGCTACAATTTTTCTGGCTCTTAGTGATGGTGGGCTTGTCTCAGTTGATTTGGAAACGAGTCCAGTCCTTTATCACCATTCAGGGAGGTTAGTATGAAAAAATATCAACGCATGCACCTGATTTTTATCAGACAATACATCAAGCAAATCATGGAGTACAAGGTTGATTTTGTTGTTGGTGTTTTAGGTGTTTTCCTGACTCAAGGATTGAACCTCTTGTTTCTCAATGTCATCTTTCAACACATTCCATCCCTAGAAGGCTGGACCTTTCAAGAAATTGCCTTTATCTATGGATTTTCCTTGATTCCCAAGGGACTGGACCATCTCTTTTTTGACAATCTCTGGGCACTGGGACAACGATTGGTGAGAAAGGGAGAGTTTGATAAGTATCTGACTCGTCCTATCAACCCTCTTTTTCACATCTTGGTTGAGACCTTTCAGATTGATGCCTTGGGCGAACTATTGGTTGGTGGAATCCTTCTGGCGACAACGGTCACCAGTATTAGCTGGACCTTTCCTAAATTTTTGCTTTTCCTAGTTTGTATTCCTTTTGCGACCTTGATCTATACTTCCTTGAAAATCGCGACAGCCAGTATTGCTTTTTGGACCAAGCAGTCAGGTGCTATGATTTACATTTTTTATATGTTTAATGATTTTGCTAAGTACCCGATTTCCATTTACAATTCTCTTCTTAGATGGTTGATTAGCTTTATCGTACCTTTTGCTTTTACGGCCTACTATCCTGCCAGCTATTTCTTGCAGGACAAGGATGGGCTCTTTAATATCGGTGGTTTGATTCTGATTTCCCTTGTCTTCTTTGTCATTTCTTTGAAACTATGGGACAGGGGCTTAGATGCCTACGAAAGTGCGGGTTCGTAAGAGGAAAAAACTCAAAGCCTTGTCTCAGGACAGGCTTTTTCTAATGGGGATGAAAATTTCTTGACATCTATTCTCAGAGTGCTATACTAAAAGGGTAATCGCCGATTTAGCTCAGTTGGTAGAGCAACGCACTCGTAACGCGTAGGTCACAGGTTCGATCCCTGCAATCGGCAAAATCAAGAAGTCCATTAGGGCTTCTTTTCTTTTGTTACTACTATTCAACCACTTAGACCGAGATATTGACCAGATAGGCAAAAGGGCTTGTTCTTGAAAAAATCCTCTGCTATAATCTTTTTTGTAAGGGGCGTGAGGGGTCAGTATCAGACAACTCAAGAACCAAAAAAAGAAAATGGAGACAAAAAATGAAAAAATTATTGGGACTTGTATTTTTAGTAGCCGCAGCGGTTGTATTGTATTTTGGCTATATTGGTTGGCCAAGTTTGGATGTCAATCTCTGGTCACTCATTCCGGTAGGATTGTTTCTCTATTTCACTCTAGAAAATCTTTTGAAAAAAGATTATAAGGCTAGCCTCATGTGCCTGATTATTGCTTTTATCATTGCAAATGCTATTTTGGACCTTTTGCCAATTTCAAGTGGTTTGGTGATTGGTGCAGGAGTGCTAGCTTGTGTAGGACTTGGCTACCTCTTTCCTGATAAGGATAAAAAAGAAGATAAATAGAAAAGTCTCGAGGTTTCTCGAGACTTTGTTTTTATTTACCAGCGTAGTATTTTTGGATGCCTTTCACAATACCTGCGACTAGTCTATCTTGGTATCGATCATCACGAATCCGTTGATTTTCAGTGAAATTATCCATATAACCGAGTTCTAGGAGGACGGCTGGTTTGGCTGTTTCGCGTAGTACGGCAAAACTACTTTCCAATAAGCCAGCATCCTTGGCACCTGTTTCTGCAAGGAGAGAGGAGTGGATAGCAACAGCGAGGCGTTTGCTTTCACTCATACGATCAGGATGGTTGTGCCAGTATTGATTAATCTTACTTGGATAGTCAGGTTCATCGCTATAGGAGTAGGTTTGAATACCGCTCGCTTTTGAGTGAATGTTTCCAGTAGCATTGAAATGGATACTGATAAAGATATCAGAGTTGGTTTTATTTACCATTCTTGAACGCTCAGTCTTAAAATCAACATCGATATCACTGTCACGTGATGTGAAGACAGTATAACCTAATTCTTCTAATTTCTTACGCAGTTTGCGATAGACTTGCATGTTGAGATCTTTTTCGGCTACATTGTAGTAAAAGGCACCTGAATCTCGACCACCATGCCCAGGATCTAGGAAAATGGTATTGCTGTATTGACCTTTTACAAATCCACCTTCTGTTGAAACTTCAGAAATCCATTGGCCGTATTTTTGGAACAAATGTTCCTTGCCGTCTATCTTGTAGGTCCCTGATACATAATGTCCGCTATCGTCCAAATAGTAACGAGCCTTGTAATAGTCGTCGTAAATCCACTCATTCTTGGCCATATAGCCACCAGACTTGAGATAGTAGGCTCCAATCCATTCACGAGCCGCATAGGTTCCATTCGCTTTTAGATAGAACCAACTGTTGTAGGCCTTATCAAAGATCCACTCTTTTTCAGCCATGGCTCCACTAGATTTGAGGTAGTAGCTTCCTTTCCATTTATTGGAAAGCATGACACCATTTTGTTCAAAGGCGTACCAAGTTTCTTTGATTTTCTCCCATTTGTCTTGGCTGTATTTCCCATATTCATTAGCGTAATACCAATTTTCATTGATTCTCACCCAGGAGTTTTCCGCCATAGCCCCGCTACTGCCGAGCAGGTAAGCACCAACGGTCGTTTTGCTGAGCATCACGCCGTTTTTGTCAAAATAATACCATGAACCATTAATTTTCTCCCATTTGTCTTGCGAGATTCTGCCAGATGGTGTGACATAATACCAATTTTGGTCAACCTTTACCCAGCCATTCTCCGCCATAGCCCCACTTTTGGTAAGGAGATAACCATCAACGATTGCCTGACTGAGCATGACACCATCTTTGTCAAAGTAGTACCAAACTCCTCCAATTTTTTTCCATTTTTGCTGGATGATTTTTCCAGACTCATTGGCGTAGTACCATTTACCCTCAAGAGCTACCCAGCCATTTTCTACCATGACCCCGTCTTTATTGAGAACATAGCCATCAAAGATGGTATCACTGAGTCGGTTTCCATCGTTGTCAAAATAGTACCACTTATCTTGAATTTTTTTCCATTTGAGGACAGGCTGATTGTTTTCATAGAAACGCCACTGTTTGTTTTCTTCCTGCCATCCTTCTTTTTTAGGTGCTTCTTCTTTTGCCTTTTCTTTTGGAAGTGTTGTAGTCTCCTCTTCAGTTTTAGTTGAAAGATCTTTCTTATCTTCCTTAGAGTTGCTTTGTTCGGTGATAGCAGGAGGATTAGCATTGTTTTCTTCCGCATAGATAGGTGCTTGTGCCAATCCTGCTATTGAAAGAACAACAGCACTTGCCAATATAAACTTTTTCAACGATATTCTCCAATCATTATTTTCTAAGAAATATTATAAAATATGTCTGACGGTTTATCAATTATCAAACTGAACTTCTTCTAGTAAGTATTCGATAAAGCGTTCTCCCATCTTAGATAGGCTAGTTTTTTCATGCTGGATATAGACTAGTTCAATCGGGTCGTCAATGTCCAGTGGAATGGAAACGATATTGTCTCCGTTGAGGTTGCTGTTCAAAATCCCTGTTGCAATGGTGTAACCATCCAAACCAATCAAGAGGTTAAAGAGGGTTGCGCGGTCACTGACTACAATGGATTTCTTGTGGTGCTCTTGTGAAAGAATCTCTTCTGAAAAGTAGAAGGAGTTGTGCGTCCCCTGGTCATAACTCAGATAAGGGAAGTCTTCCAAATCAGCCAGTTTAACCTTGTCTTTTTTAGCTAGAGGGTTGGTCTTGCTGACAAAGATATGAGGCTGGGCGGTAAAGAGGTGGTGGGCCAAGAGGTGGTTGTCGTCCAGCATTTTCGTTAAAACATCACGGTTGTAACTGTTCAAAAAGAGGACACCAACCTCACTACGGAAGTTCTTGACGTCATCGATAATCTCCCAAGTCCGAGTTTCACGTAGAAAAAGCTCGTATTTTTCCATATCACTTTTCTTGAGCAGGGAGACAAAGGCATTGACCACAAAGGCGTAGTGTTGAGACGAAACGCTAAAGAGTTCGCGGTGGGCGACAGGATTTTTATAGCGTTCCTCCAGAAGTTGGGTTTGCTCGACAACTTGACGGGCATAGGAGAGAAACTCCATCCCATCACGGGTCAAGGTAATGCCCTTGGGATTGCGGATAAAGATTTCAATGCCCATTTCATTTTCCAAGTCTCGAACGGCATTAGAGAGACTGGGTTGGGTGATAAAGAGTTGCTTGGCTGCCTCATTCATAGAGCCAGTTTCGACGATTTTGATAATATAGTGTAGTTGTTGAATTCTCATGTTTTTATTGTACCATACTTGCGGAAGAATGGGCAATGAAGACGAAGAAAATAGGGGGAAAGAGCTGGTCCAGTATTGAAAAAAAGTCTAGAATTTGCTAAAATGGAAGCTATGAAAACATTCTATGATGTGCAGCAATTTCTCAAACAGTTTGGCATTATTGTTTACATGGGGAAGCGTTTGTATGATATTGAACTGATGAAGCTCGAACTCTCTCGGATCTATGATGCCGGTCTGATGGACAAGCTAGACTATCTAGAGGCGGAAGCTGTTCTTCGTAGAGAGCACAAGATAGAATTAGACTACTTAGAGAAAAATGGAGATAAGAACTTATGACAATTTGGATTTTATGGGGAATTGTACTAGCGATGGCGGCGTGGATGGGTTATAACTACCTTCGTATTCGTCGTGCAGCTAAGATTGTGGACAATGCAGAATTTGAAGCCTTGATTCGAAAAGGGCAATTGATTGATGTCCGTGAACCAGCAGAATTTCACAGAAAACATATCCTCGGAGCCCGCAATATTCCTTCAAATCAGTTGAAGTCAAGCCTTGCAGCCCTTCGAAAGGATAAACCTGTCCTTCTCTACGAAAACCAACGTGGACAACGAGTGACTAATGCAGCACTTTATTTGAAGAAACAAGGTTTCTCTGAGATTTATATCCTTTCTTATGGATTGGATTCTTGGAACGGGAAGGTCAAGACTAGCTAACATTCTGTTAAAAACTGTCGAATGATAGATAAAACTAGCATTTTATGGTATCATCATTTATATTAATTTTAAGGAGATTTTGTAATATGAATTCACAACAAAAGAAAAAACACTCACTTGTTTTAGGTATCCTATCTATTGTGCTTGGTTTGTTATCTCCAATTGTAGGTCTGATTTTGGGGATCATAGGATTGGTCTTGGCTATTTCATATCAAAAAGAGTCACAAATAGCCTATAAAACAGAAAAAATTCTGAATATCATTGGAATTGTGATTTCTGTACTTAACTGGATTCTAGCCATTGCAATCTTTTTTAGATAAGCAAAAACAAAAAAAGCTTTAAACATAAAGCTTTTTTCTTTTATCCACTTTTCTCTAAATAGTTTTTAATGATTTCCAATTCCTCTGGATTCAAGGGACGGTATTGCCCTTCTGCTAGTTCTGGGTCTAAAGTGAAGTCACCGAACTGAACTCGTTTGAGAGAGGTCACCTTGACACCAACAGATAGAAACATCTTCTTGACCTGATGAAATTTGCCCTCAGAGATAGTGATGGAGGCCCGGCTCTCTGTTGGGCTTGCGTCTAGAATTTCAAGTTTTGCTGGTTTACAAGTGGTTCCGTCTAAAAAGACGATTCCTTCCTTAAACTGCCGGATATGATCTGGTGTGAGCAGTCCATTGACTACCACTTGATAGGATTTATCGACATGGTACTGGGGATGAAGGAGCTGGAAGCCAAGAGGTCCATTGTCTGTCAAAAGGAGCAGTCCCATCGTATCGCGGTCTAGTCTGCCGACAGCATAGAGCTGGTCAGACTGGATGTCAGGTGGAAGGAGGTCCATGACGGTTGGTAGTTTCTTATCCTTGCTAGCTGTAACGACTCCGTTTGGCTTATGAAGCATGAGGTAGTTGTGCTCGTAGCCTTGAATCTGCCGTCCTTGAAAGACTAATTTTTGCAATCCAGTGTCGACACTTTGAGCGAGTGAGCTGGCTGGATAATCGTCCACTAGGATTTCTTTTTTTAATAGAGCCTGTTTCATAGCCTTGCGACTGACCTTTTCTTGGGCTAATAATCTATCTAAACGCATACCAGCTTATCTTATCATAAGTCTCTGACTTTGAAAAGAGTTGCCTTAACTAGAAAAGCAGAGTGAAAACATTTACACTTAGCTGAACTGTGATTTTTGAATGAGACTGTGGTATAATTGTTCAGTTAGAAATAAAAATTTAAATATTAGAGGAAATCATGACAAAATTAAGAGAAGATATCCGTAACATTGCGATTATCGCCCACGTTGACCACGGTAAAACAACCCTTGTTGACGAATTATTGAAACAATCTGAAACTCTTGATGCACGTACTGAATTAGCAGAGCGCGCTATGGACTCAAACGATATCGAAAAAGAGCGTGGAATTACAATTCTTGCTAAAAATACAGCCGTTGCCTACAACGGAACTCGTATCAATATCATGGATACACCAGGACACGCGGACTTCGGTGGAGAAGTTGAGCGTATCATGAAAATGGTTGACGGTGTTGTTTTGGTCGTAGATGCCTACGAAGGAACCATGCCACAGACTCGTTTCGTATTGAAAAAAGCCTTGGAACAAGACCTTGTCCCAATCGTGGTTGTCAACAAAATCGACAAACCATCAGCTCGTCCGGCAGAAGTAGTGGACGAAGTATTGGAGCTCTTCATTGAGCTTGGTGCAGATGATGATCAGCTTGATTTCCCAGTTGTGTATGCTTCAGCTATCAATGGAACTTCTTCGCTTTCTGACGATCCAGCTGATCAAGAAAAAACAATGGCACCAATCTTTGATACTATCATCGACCATATCCCTGCTCCAGTAGACAACTCAGATGAGCCTTTGCAGTTCCAAGTGTCACTTTTGGACTACAATGACTTCGTAGGTCGTATCGGTATCGGTCGTGTCTTCCGTGGTAGTGTGAAAGTTGGGGACCAAGTTACCCTTTCTAAACTAGATGGTACAACGAAGAACTTCCGTGTTACAAAACTTTTCGGTTTCTTTGGTTTGGAACGTCGTGAAATCCAAGAAGCCAAAGCAGGTGACTTGATTGCCGTTTCCGGTATGGAAGACATCTTTGTCGGTGAAACTATTACTCCGACAGACGCAGTTGAAGCTCTTCCAATCCTACACATCGATGAGCCAACTCTTCAAATGACCTTCTTGGTCAACAACTCACCATTTGCTGGTAAGGAAGGTAAATGGGTGACTTCTCGTAAGGTGGAAGAACGCTTGCAAGCAGAATTGCAAACAGACGTTTCCCTTCGTGTTGACCCAACGGACTCACCAGATAAATGGACTGTTTCAGGTCGTGGAGAATTGCACTTGTCAATCTTGATCGAAACCATGCGCCGTGAGGGTTATGAACTTCAAGTATCTCGTCCAGAAGTTATCGTAAAAGAAATCGACGGTGTAAAATGTGAGCCATTTGAACGTGTGCAAATCGATACTCCTGAAGAATACCAAGGATCTGTTATCCAAAGCCTTTCTGAACGTAAGGGTGAAATGTTGGATATGATTTCAACTGGTAATGGTCAAACTCGTTTGGTCTTCCTTGTTCCAGCGCGTGGTTTGATCGGATACTCAACTGAGTTCTTGTCAATGACTCGTGGTTACGGTATCATGAACCATACCTTTGACCAATACTTGCCATTGATTCCAGGTGAAATCGGTGGACGTCACCGTGGTGCCCTTGTTTCCATCGATGCTGGTAAGGCTACAACATACTCAATCATGTCTATCGAAGAACGTGGTACAATCTTTGTTAACCCAGGTACTGAGGTTTACGAAGGGATGATCATCGGTGAAAACTCTCGTGAAAACGACTTGACAGTGAATATCACAAAGGCTAAACAAATGACCAACGTTCGTTCAGCTACTAAGGACCAAACAGCGGTTATCAAGACACCTCGTATCTTGACACTTGAAGAGTCGCTCGAGTTCTTGAACGACGATGAGTACATGGAAGTAACACCTGAGTCTATCCGTTTGCGTAAACAAATTCTTAACAAGGCAGAGCGTGAGAAAGCCAACAAAAAGAAAAAATCAGCTGAATAAGAGCTAGAAAGAGATAAAGATGGTCTATTTAATCATAGGGGTACTCTTATTACTACTCTATGTATTTGCGACACCCCAAAGTATCAAAGGAACAGTCAACATCGTTATCTTGGTCTTTGTAGTTGTTGCACTCTTGATCTTGCTGATGTTGTCCATCTTGCAAATCTTCCAATTACCGACAGAATTCTTTGTCACAATCGCCATGCTGGCTCTAGCCTACTTTAGCTTGAGAGACATTACGCTCATGCCTGTAAAAAAGGGTAAGAGAAGATAATAGAAGAGGCTGGGTAATGACTCAATTTGAGGAGAAAATCTAGCAAATTTTTCCATGATAAAACGCATAATATCAAGGTTTTTGAATGCCTGATATTATGCGTTTTTATGATTTTTAAAACTTTTTGAGCGACCTATTAGAAAGTGGATACTCTTACAATTATTTTGGAAATAATTCAATTTCTGATTTAACGTATATTTTCTCAGAAGGGCTATTATTCCAACTTTTTTAAGGGTAGTCGAAAGAAAAAGATTGAAGAAATCGTCCAAAATGAACTTTTCTTCAATCTGGAGGTTCGCACCTCTTTTTTATTTCTTCTTATGATTTAATACTGCATTGAGGACAATGGCGAGGAGGCTTGCCACGACGATTCCATTTGAGAAGAACATTTGGAAGGCTGTTGGCATGCTGACAAAGAGATTGCTGTTGTTTAGTCCAACACCAGCGGCGATTGAAACAGCTGCGATAAGGAAGTTATGTTCATTGTTAGCAAAGTCAACGCGGGCGAGGATTTGCATCCCTTGAAGGGAAACAAAACCAAACATAACCAGCATGGCACCACCAAGGACAGGACTTGGAATGATTTGGGCAAGGGCACCAAACTTAGGAAGGAGTCCAAGGAGGACTAGGAAACCAGCTGCGTAGTAGATTGGCAGGCGAGTCTTGATACCTGACAATTTAACCAAACCAACGTTTTGTGAAAATCCTGTGTAAGGGAAGGTGTTAAAGATTCCTCCGAGAAGTACGGCCAGACCTTCTGCACGGTAACCGTTGCGCAGGCGCGTGCTGTCGATGGGGTCATTGGTGATATCAGACAAGGCCAGGTAAACACCAGTGGACTCAACCATAGACACCGTTGCAATGATACACATCATGACAATAGAGGAGATTTCAAAGGTTGGCACCCCAAAGTAGAGGGGAGTAGGAACATGGACAAGCGGTGCTGCCGCAACAGGAGAGAAGTCCACCAAGCCCATAGTAGCAGCAATGGCAGTTCCAACGACCAACCCAATCAAAATGGAGATGGACTTGATAAATCCTTTAGTAAAGATGTTAATCAAGAGGATAATTAGAACAGTGATAGCTGCAAGTAAGAGACTTTGACCAGTTGGCTCTGGAACATTATTTCCCATATTTCCAATAGCGACAGGAATCAGGGTCAATCCAATCGTGGTAATGACAGATCCTGTTACGATAGATGGGAAGAGATTGGCTACTTTTGAGAAAATGCCTGAAATCAGAACCACATAAATCCCTGAAACGATAAGGGCACCAAACATAGCTCCGCTACCGTGGCTTTGTCCAATCATAATCAAAGGAGCGACGGATTGGAAGGCAACTCCAAGAACGACTGGTAGTCCGACACCAAAGTATTTGTTGAGTTGGAGTTGGAGGAAGGTGGCCACCCCACACATGAAGATATCTGTGGAGATTAGGTAAGTCAACTGCTCAGCTGAATAGCCAAGAGCTGTCGCAATCATGATGGGAACTAGGATAGAACCTGAGTACATGGCTAGTAAGTGCTGCAAGCCAAGAACGGCTGCTTGCGAGTGTTTTTCTTGTTTTTGCATTAGAGATCTGCCTCCTTAAATACGACCTGACTATTTTCAAAACGATCCAAGCGAGCCAGTGATAGGACAGGGTAGCCTGCTTTTTCAAGCAAATCACGACCATCTTGGAAGGATTTTTCAATCACGATACCAATCGCTTCGACTTTTGCTCCAGCTTGTTCGATGATTTGAATTAAGCCTTTGGCAGCTTGTCCATTGGCAAGGAAATCATCGATAATCAAGACCTTGTCCTCTGGTGAGAGGAATTTTCCAGCGATGGAAACGGTGCTGGTCACCTGCTTGGTAAAGGAGTAGACTTCGGCAGTTAAGATGCCTTCGTTCATAGTGATGTTTTTAGCTTTCTTGGCAAAAATCATGGGAACATCTAAGGCTTCAGCTGTAAAAACGGCTGGGGCAATGCCTGATGCTTCAATGGTCACGACCTTGGTAATGCCAGCAGCAGCGAATTTTTCCGCAAATACCTTACCAATCTCTCGCATCAAGCTAAAGTCAACCTGGTGGGTTAAAAAAGAATCCACCTTGAGGATGTTGTCACCCAAGATATGCCCATCCTCAAGGATGCGCTCTTCTAATAATTTCATAAGACCTCCTAAAGTCTAAAAGTCAAATTACTTATTGTTTAAATGTTTCTATAGTGATCCAGTTTGCTAGTGCTATATATTTGATAAAATGATAAAACTAGTACGAGCGAAGCGAGTTTTATCAAATATTTCCCGCCGTAGTGGTATCATAGACAATAATCTTGTTATTGTCTATGACGGGATTTTTGAGACTTTTGGCTCAAAAATTAGGGATGAAATTCCGAAGGAAGTTGCTCCCGTCCGCACTAATTAAGGGAAATATTAAAAATATTTAGTTTACACTTAAAGGCGTGCTTTAATAAAAATATTTAAAAGGACCTACTTAATCCCCTAAGTAAGTCCCCAAAATAGGCATGGCCAACACCATACCTTCAGCTGACATACTCATTGTTAGGTGTTACGGCACCTTGTAGAAACGTCGTGCCAATTCACGACATAAACAAGTAAAATGGTACTATTCTCAAACGCAATAGCGTTAATGTCATTATTTTACACTAAATAGCTTTAGAAATCAAATATTTTGTTAGTGTTTTAATGAAAAAAACGAACAAAAAAGAAACCTACAAGACGATACAGTATTGTAGGGTTCTATTATTCTATTCACTAAATCTTAAAAAATAACCATCTGGATCCAAAACTGCAAATTCATGAGGGTAAATAAAGCTATCTCCCACTCGAAATTCTCTTTTGGTCAGCGGACGATGGATAGGATAGTCAGCTTCCAGCAGTTTTTGGTGGAGCTGAGGGACATCTTCAATGCCAAAGGAAATATTGACACCGCGCCCGAAAGGATAGGTTAGTTGGGCTAATTCTTCTGTGCTGCCTTCTTCTAGCATAAGTTGGCAGTCTTCAAGCGAGAGGAAGAGAAATTTCTCCTCTGGACGCTCGTATTCGACAGAAAATCCCAGCAAGTCGCAGTAGAAGTGGCGTGACTTTTCGAGGTCAGATACTACAAATTCAGGAATGACAGCTTGATAGTCCATTAGCTTTCTCCTTAGAGTTCAATTTCCAATACAATCGGCGTATGGTCTTGACGCGCACCAGAGTCAATCATGTCAGACTTGGTCACCTTGTCAGCCACGCGGTTGCTAGTGAGCCAGTAGTCGATTCTCCAGCCTGTATTGTTGATTTTAGAAGTCTTGCTGCGTTGTGCCCACCACGTGTAACATTCTGGGACGTCACCGTGAATGTGGCGGAAGGTGTCAGTAAACCCAGTTGCCAAAAGGTTGGTAAAGCCAGCACGTTCTTCGTCTGTAAATCCAGGTGAACGGCGGTTGCTGGCAGGGTTTGCAAGGTCGATTTCCTTGTGGGCTACGTTGTAGTCACCCGTCGCAAGGACTGGTTTTTCTTTGTCTAGTTGAGCCAAATACTCAGCGTATTTGACATCCCAGACTTGGCGTTCTTCCAAGCGTTTGAGCCCATCACCAGCGTTTGGTGTGTATACTTGGGTTACGAAAAATGTATCAAATTCCAAGGTGATGATGCGGCCTTCCAAGTCCATGGTAGAAGGAGCACCGATTTCTGGGAAGCTAATCGTTGGTGTGAGTTCTTTCTTATAAAGGAACATGGTTCCAGCGTAGCCTTTGCGAGCAGGTTCTTGAGAGGAACGCCAAGTGTTTTCATAACCTGGGAAGAGTTCTTCTAAAATTTCCAAGTGTTTTTTTGTAGGCCCTTTTGCAGAAAGCTTGGTTTCCTGGATAGCGATGATATCAGCATTTTCAGCGACCAAGGTTTGTAGGACTTCTTGGGACAATTTTGCACGAGCTGAGTCGCTCGTTAGGGCTGCATTGAGGGAATCAATGTTCCATGAGATGAGTTTCATAAAGTTACCTTTTTCATTCAGATTACAGACTATATTATACCAAAAAAAGGCGCATTTCCCCAACGTATGGTTTGAAAAATCACCCTCTTTCGTTTATAATTAAGAATGATTTTATGAAAGGGAGTGAAAATACATGAAATTCTATTCTTATGACTATGTACTCAGCCAAATCGGTCAGCAAAATGGTATCATGGTTGGCTTTGGAATTGTTCTATTAACTGTGACAGGTTTTTTTGCTTTTAAGGCATACCATGATAAAAAGGGGACCAAATTTCGTGAGTTGGTCATGATTTCAGCCTTGACCTTATTAGCTCTCCTTTTGGTTAGTATCACGACTTATCAAAACAATCAAGTTTCTAATAATAAATTTCAAGCTTCACTTCATTTCATCGAGCTTGTTTCCAAAGAATTGGGAGTAGACAAGTCAGAGGTCTATGTCAATACTTCTGCGGACACGGATGGCGCACTTATCAAGGTAGGAGATTGCTATTACCGTGCCTTGAACGGAAGTGAACCAGACAAGTACCTGTTAGAGAAAGTGGAATTGTATAAAACAGATGCAATTGAACTGGTGGAGGTGAACAAATGACACTCAATTATATGGAAATTTTAATTAAGCTAGCCTTGGGTCTCTTTTCTCTTGTTTTCGTAATTAATGTGACGGGAAAGGGCAACCTAGCGCCTAACTCAGCAATAGATCAAATTCAGAACTATGTACTCGGGGGGATCATCGGTGGGGTGATTTACAATAGCTCCATCAGTATCCTGCAGTATGCAGTTATCCTGATTATGTGGACCATTCTGGTCTTGACTCTTAAATGGCTTAACAATAATGTTCACTTTGTGAAACGTTTGATTGATGGGAAGCCAACCCTGCTCATCAAAAATGGGAAGATTGATTCAGAAGCCTGCCGTTCGGTTGGTTTATCAGCAGCGGATGTAGCTCTTAAGCTTCGTAGCCAGGGAATTTTCCAAATGAAACAAGTCAAACGCGCTATGCAGGAGCAGAACGGTCAACTTATCGTAGTCCAAATGGGAGATGAGAATCCCAAGTATCCTGTTGTCACAGACGGTGTGATCCAAGTGGAAATTTTGGAGACCATTGGTCGGAGCGAAGAATGGCTGCTTGATAACCTCAGCAAACAAGGGTATGACAATGTGGCCAATATCTTTATTGCTGAGTATGACAAGGGTGTCGTCTCAGTCGTAACTTATGAATAAGAAAAACCTGGGGTCTTGTACTCTTCAAAAATCAAATTCAAACTGCGTCAACGTCGCCTTGCCGTACTCAAGTACAGCCTGCGGCTAGTTTCCTAGTTTGCTCTTTGATTTTCATTGAGTCTTGGCCTCAGGTTTCCATTTGCAATCAGAAAGGGAGTTTATGTCCATTATTCAAAAACTCTGGTGGTTTTTCAAGTTAGAAAAGCGCCGTTACCTAGTCGGAATTGTGGCCCTGGTCTTGGTTTCTGTCCTTAATCTCATTCCCCCCATGGTCATGGGACGGGTCATTGATGCCATTACGTCGGGGAAATTAACCCAGCAGGACCTCCTTCTTAATCTATTTTATCTACTGCTGGCAGCCTTTGGGATGTACTATCTGCGCTATGTTTGGCGCATGTATATCCTTGGAACTTCCTATCGTTTGGGGCAGATTATGCGCTCTCGTTTATTTGAGCATTTTACTAAAATGTCGCCAGCCTTTTATCAGACCTATCGGACGGGGGACCTGATGGCACATGCTACCAATGATATCAATGCCTTAACCCGTTTAGCGGGTGGCGGAGTCATGTCAGCAGTGGATGCCTCTATCACGGCTTTGGTGACTTTGCTGACCATGCTCTTTAGCATCTCATGGCAAATGACCTTGGTTGCCATTCTCCCCCTACCTTTCATGGCTTATGCGACCAGTCGTCTAGGGAGAAAGACCCACAAGGCCTTTGGCGAGTCACAAGCTGCCTTTTCCGAACTCAATAACAAGGTGCAGGAGTCTGTATCAGGTATCAAAGTGACCAAGTCTTTCGGTTATCAGTCTGATGAGCTGGAGTCTTTTCAGGCAGTTAATGAATTGACCTTTCAAAAGAACCTACAAACCATGAAATACGATAGTCTCTTTGACCCTATGGTTCTCTTGTTTGTTGGTTCATCCTATGTTTTAACGCTTTTGGTCGGTTCCTTGATGGTTCAGGAAAGTCAAATCACGGTTGGTAATCTAGTCACCTTCATCAGCTACTTGGATATGTTGGTCTGGCCTCTTATGGCCATCGGCTTCCTCTTTAATATCACTCAGAGAGGGAAGGTTTCTTACCAACGGATTGAAAATCTTTTGTCTCAGGAATCACCTGTACAAGATCCTGAATTTCCTCTGGACGGTATCAAAAATGGACGTTTGGAATACGCGATTGACAGCTTCGTCTTTGAAAATGAGGAAACACTGACGGATATTCACTTTAGTTTAGAAAAAGGTCAAACACTGGGCTTGGTCGGACAGACAGGTTCTGGGAAAACATCCTTGATCAAGCTCCTCTTGCGTGAATATGATGTGGATAGGGGAGCCATTTACCTAAACGGTCACGATATTCGGGACTATCGTCTGACAGACCTTCGTAGTCTCATGGGCTATGTTCCTCAGGACCAGTTCCTCTTTGCGACTTCAATCCTAGACAATATCCGCTTTGGCAATCCTAACTTGTCCTTTTCAACGGTCGAGGAAGCGACTAAGCTAGCTCAAGTTTACCAAGATATTGTAGTCATGCCTCAGGGATTTGACACAGTTATCGGTGAAAAAGGGGTCAGTCTCTCAGGTGGTCAAAAGCAACGTCTGGCCATGAGTCGAGCTATGATTTTAGACCCTGATATCTTGATTCTAGATGATTCCTTGTCGGCTGTGGATGCCAAGACAGAGTATGCCATCATCGACAATCTCAAGGAGACGCGGAAGGATAAGACAACCATTATCACGGCCCATCGCCTCAGTGCAGTTGTCCATGCGGATTTGATTTTAGTTCTGCAAAATGGCCAAATCATTGAACGTGGCACGCACTATGACTTGCTAGCCCTGAATGGCTGGTATGCCCAAACCTACCAGTCTCAGCAGTTGGAAATGAAAGGAGAAGAAGATGCAGAATAAGCAAGAACAATGGGCTGTATTGAAGCGCTTGATGTCCTATCTTAAGCCCTATGGTCTCCTGACCTTTTTAGCACTCAGTTTTCTCCTAGCGACTACGGTCATTAAAAGTGTCATTCCCCTTGTGGCTTCCCACTTTATCGACCAGTACCTCAGCAATCTTAACCAAATTGCTGTGACCGTTTTGCTGGTCTACTACGGTCTTTATGTCCTTCAAACTCTGGTTCAGTATGTTGGCAATCTTCTCTTTGCGCGGGTGTCCTACAGTATTGTCAGAGATATTCGTCGCGATGCCTTTGCCAATATGGAGAAACTGGGTATGTCTTATTTTGACAAGACGCCAGCTGGTTCCATCGTTTCTCGTTTGACAAATGATACCGAGACCATCAGTGATATGTTTTCGGGGATTTTATCCAGCTTTATTTCAGCAGTTTTCATCTTTCTGACAACTCTGTATACCATGTTGGTGCTGGATTTTCGTTTGACAGCTTTAGTCTTGCTCTTCCTCCCCTTGATTTTCCTGTTGGTCAATCTCTACCGAAAAAAGTCAGTGAAAATCATCGAGAAAACCAGAAGTCTCTTGTCGGATATCAATAGTAAGCTGGCAGAAAACATCGAGGGAATCAGGATTATCCAGGCCTTTAATCAAGAAAAGCGCCTGCAAGCAGAATTTGATGAGATTAACCAAGAACACTTGGTCTATGCCAACCGTTCTGTAGCCTTGGATGCCCTCTTTTTAAGACCTGCCATGAGTTTGCTGAAACTCCTAGGCTACACAGTTTTGATGGCCTACTTTGGTTACCGTGGTCTTTCTATTGGGATAACGGCCGGAACCATGTATGCCTTTATCCAGTATATCAACCGTCTTTTTGATCCTTTGATTGAGGTGACGCAAAACTTTTCAACCCTTCAAACGTCCATGGTATCTGCAGGTCGTGTCTTTGCCTTGATTGACGAGAAGACCTATGAGCCTCTTCAAGAAAATGGACCAGCCAAAGTCCAAGAAGGCAATATCCGTTTTGAACATGTGTGTTTCTCATATGACGGCAAGCACCAGATTCTGGATGACATTTCCTTTTCAGTTAAGAAGGGTGAAACCATTGCCTTTGTAGGGCATACAGGTTCAGGAAAATCATCGATTATCAATGTCCTCATGCGCTTTTATGAATTCCAGTCAGGCCGCGTTCTCTTGGATGATGTGGATATCAGGAACTACAGTCAGGAAGAACTGAGAAAGAACATCGGTCTGGTCTTGCAGGAGCCCTTCCTCTATCATGGAACCATCAAGTCCAATATCGCCATGTACCAAGATCTTAGTGATGAAGAGGTTCAGGCTGCGGCTGCCTTTGTCGATGCGGATTCCTTTATTCAAGACCTTCCGCTGGGCTATGATGCACCTGTGTCTGAGCGTGGTTCGAGCTTTTCTACTGGCCAGCGCCAGCTTCTTGCCTTTGCTAGAACAGTCGCCAGTCAGCCTAAAATCCTGATTTTGGATGAAGCGACAGCCAATATTGACTCTGAAACAGAAAGTTTGGTTCAAGATTCCCTAGCCAAGATGAGACAGGGGCGGACGACCATTGCTATCGCCCATCGTCTTTCAACTATTCAAGATGCCAACTGTATCTATGTTTTGGACAAGGGGCGCATCATCGAGAGTGGAACCCATGAGGAACTCTTGGCCTTGGGAGGAACCTATCACAAGATGTATAGCTTGCAGGCTGGAGCCATGTCCTAATACTCTTTGAAAATCTCTTCAAACCATGTCAGCTTTATCTGCAACCTCAAAGCTGTACTTTGATTTTCATTGAGTATAAGAAGGAAATTCTTCAAATTACAGATTTCTTGCTCCGCCTTTTCTATTTTGTGGTATAATGAAAAATGTTGACAAATAGTATAATACAAACAAAGGAGAAACAGCATGCTGAAATGGGAAGACTTGCCCGTGGAAATGCAATCAAGCGAGGTTGAGTCTTACTACCAGCTTGTCTCTAAAAGGAAGGGTTCGCTGATTTTCAAGCGTTGCCTGGACTGGGTTCTGGCCCTGGTCTTGCTGATTTTGACTTCCCCAGTCTTTCTTATCTTGAGCATTTGGATCAAGTTGGATAGCAAGGGACCTGTCATTTACAAGCAAGAGCGCGTGACCCAGTACAACCGTCCGTTCAAGATTTGGAAGTTCCGTACCATGGTAACGGATGCGGATAAAAAAGGAAGTCTAGTGACTTCTGCTAACGATAGCCGTATTACCAAAGTGGGAAATTTCATCCGTCGTGTGCGTTTGGATGAACTGCCTCAGCTGGTCAATGTCCTTAAAGGCGAAATGTCTTTTGTCGGTACACGACCTGAAGTGCCACGTTACACCGAGCAGTATAGCCCTGAAATGATGGCGACCTTGCTCTTGCCAGCAGGAATCACCTCTCCAGCCAGCATCAACTACAAGGATGAGGATACGATCATCAGTCAAATGACCGAAAAAGGCCTGTCAGTTGACCAAGCCTATGTAGAGCATGTTCTTCCTGAAAAGATGCGCTATAACCTCGCCTATCTCCGAGAGTTTAGTTTCCTTGGGGACATCAAAATCATGTTTCAAACCGTGTTTGAAGTGCTAAAATAAAGTAGTCATGAGAAAATGAGTACAGATAAAAGGAGCAAATCAATGCCAAATTACAATATTCCATTTTCACCACCCGATATTACCGAAGCTGAAATTGCTGAAGTAGCGAACACCCTTCGTTCTGGTTGGATCACAACAGGTCCTAAGACAAAAGAACTGGAGCGTCGCTTGTCTCAATACACACAGACACCTAAGACTGTCTGCCTCAACTCTGCGACTGCCGCTCTTGAGTTGATTTTGCGTGTTTTGGAAGTGGGACCTGGTGATGAAGTCATCGTTCCAGCTATGACTTATACAGCTTCATGTAGTGTCATCACACACGTAGGAGCAACTCCTGTCATGGTGGATATCCAAGCAGATACTTTTGAGATGGATTATGACCTACTTGAGCAAGCCATTACTGAAAAGACTAAGGTGATTATTCCGGTTGAGCTTGCAGGGATTGTTTGCGACTATGATCGTTTGTTCCAAGTCGTGGAGAAAAAACGTGATCTCTTTGCAGCTACTGGCAAGTGGCAAAAGGCATTTAACCGTATCGTGATTGTCTCTGATAGTGCCCATGCTTTGGGATCTACTTATAAAGGGCAACCAGCTGGTTCTATTGCTGACTTTACTTCCTTCTCATTCCATGCCGTTAAGAACTTTACAACTGCTGAGGGAGGAAGTGCCACTTGGAAAGCCAATCCAGCGATTGACGACGAAGAGATGTACAAGGAATTTCAAATCCTTTCCCTTCATGGTCAAACCAAAGACGCCCTTGCCAAGATGCAATTGGGTTCTTGGGAATACGATATCGTAACGCCAGCCTACAAGTGCAATATGACTGATATCATGGCTTCACTTGGTTTGGTACAATTGGTCCGTTACCCTGGTTTGTTGCAACGTCGTAAGGACATCGTGGACCGTTATGATCGTGGTTTTGCGGGTACTCGTATTCACCCATTGGCACACAAGACTGATACTGTCGAATCTTGTCGTCACCTCTACATCACCCATGTAGAAGGAGCAAGTTTAGAAGAACGCAACCTCATCATCCAAGAATTGGCTAAAGCAGGAATTGCAAGTAATGTACACTACAAACCGCTTCCTCTCTTGACAGCCTATAAGAATCTTGGTTTTGATATGGCAGATTATCCAAGAGCCTATGCCTTCTTTGAAAATGAAATTACGCTTCCTCTTCATACAAAATTAAGCGATGAAGAAGTTGATTACATCGTTCAGACTTTGGTGAGAATTTCTGAAGAAATCCTCGGTTCTGGAAAAAAATAATAAAAAATCTTGACAAAAAGCGGACAATAGCATATAATATTCTCAACAAATCAGAAAAGTAACTATGTTTGATCTTCAGGGAGCCTGTGGTGATTGTGAACAGGTGGTTGGAAGTAGTGAAAGTGGGCTGATTTTAAAAATGAATTTGAAACAATGAAAATTCGGTGCGCACACCTTACAGTGCAACTTGTTGTTAGACAAGGCAGAGATGTAAAGGGGAATAGTCCCTTTATAATTGAGGTGGCACCGCGTTACCAACGCCCTCACACAGATTGTTTTCTGTGTGTGGGCTTTTTTCATATCTTAAAATCAATACTGAAAGAGGAAAAATTTTATGACAACTAAAGGTTATTTTGGACAATTTGGTGGTAGTTTTGTACCGGAGCCGATTCAGGCTTTGTTGGATGAGTTGGAAGTGACATTTGACAAGTACAAGGATGATCCAGAATTTTTGGCAGAATTTCGCCATTACTTGAAGGATTATTCAGGTCGCGAAACACCGCTTTATTTTGCGGAAAGTTTGACAGATCACCTAGGTGGCGCTAAGATTTATCTCAAGCGCGAAGACCTTAACCATCTGGGTTCTCACAAGCTCAATAACGTTTTAGGACAAATCTTACTTGCTAAACGTATGGGCAAAAAACGGGTTATCGCAGAAACAGGGGCTGGTCAGCACGGGGTTGCGACGGCAGCAGCTGCAGCTAAGTTTGGTATGGCCTGTGATGTCTACATGGGGGCAGAAGATGTGGAACGTCAACGTCTCAATGTTTTCCGTATGGAGATGATGGGAGCAACTGTGCACGCAGTTGAAACGGGAACGAGAACTCTTAAGGATGCGGTTGATGCAGCCTTTGGAGCATGGATGAATGACCTTGAAGCCTTCTATGTTTTAGGATCTGCTGTGGGACCTCATCCGTATCCAACCATTGTCCATGAGTTCCAAAAGGTCATCAGTGAAGAATCTCGTCGTCAAATCTTGGAAAAAGAAGGTCGCTTGCCAGACTACGTTATTGCCTGTGTAGGTGGTGGTTCCAATGCCATTGGTGCTTTTTCACAGTATGTGGCTGATGAAGAAGTTAAATTGGTTGGGGTCGAAGCTGCTGGTCATGGACTTGATACAGACAAGCACGCAGCTACTATGACAAAAGGTAGTGTCGGTATTGTCGACGGAATGAAGACCTATGCAGTCTTTAAGGAAGACGGAGAGCTGGCGCCAGTTTACTCTATCTCAGCTGGTTTGGATTATCCAGGCGTTGGCCCAGAACACGCCTACTTTAAAGACTCTGGTCGCGTGGAATATGTGGCAGCGACGGATGAAGAAGCTGTCCAAGCCCTGCTCCTTCTCAGCAAGACAGAAGGGATTATCCCAGCGATCGAAAGTTCACACGCTATCGCAGAAGCAGTTAAACGTGCACCGAAACTAAGTAAAGATGAGATTATCATCATCAATGTCTCTGGTCGTGGAGACAAGGACGTAGCTGCAATTGCAGACTACCTAGAAGCTAAAAAATAATAGATGGAAAAATTACAGTCCTTTCTCTCACAGAGAGCTTGTGGTTGCTGGAAACAAGCAGAGAAAGCTGTAAGGTTGGGTCCATCTGAAACGAGAGAAGAAAACATAATTCTCAAGGGAGTGCCCTTTATCGCACAGCCTGTTACAAGAGGTATCTGAGACAGGAATGAGAGATAGGAGAAATCTTATAATTGAGGTGGCACCGCGAATTTCGTCCTCACGCAAGTTAGTTTGCGTGGGGATTTTTATATATTTATCGTAGATATGGTCATCAGTTTTAAATTATGCTTCATCAATAGATAGATTTCTATAAAATATTTGCGAACGAAGTGAGCATTGAACCGCTATTTCCCGCCATAGTGGTATTCTAGAGAAGCAAAGATGCTTATCTAGAACGGAATTTTTGAGAGTAAAATAGTTCGGGGAACTATTTTACTCTGAGCCTAGAAATCAATGAGCCAGGAGCTCGAAAATTAGGTCTTTCATTTCATGGATTTCTAAAATCATCCACTGGATAATTTTACCTCCCGTCCGCACTATTTAAGGGAAATAGAAAAAAGATAATAAATTAAGACTAAAAGTCTATAAAGAAAAGAATCGAAAGGGAAATTACAATGGAACGAATCATTCATGGAGATGTCTTATCACCAATCTTGGCTTATATGCGCCTAAAGGGAAAACACAAGGTGATCCTAGAGAGTATTCCGAGAGACAAGGAAACAGCTCGTTTTTCTATCCTAGCCTATAATCCTGTTTTTGAGATTCAGTTTGAAAATGGAGTTCTTTATCAAAATGGGCAAGTGATTGATCGTGATCCCTTGGATTTCCTTTATGAAGTGACTCATAAGAGCCAGCACCATTCAGACCTACCTTTTGGTGGGGGAGCTATTGGCTTTGTTGGTTACGATATGATTTCGCTCTATGAAGAAATTGGTCAAATCCCTAAGGATACAATTGGGACGCCAGACATGCATTTCTTTGTCTATGAGAGTTACATGGTCTTTGACCACAAGAAGGAGAAAATCCATGTCATCGAAGATGCTCTCTATAGTGAGCGCAGTCAAGAAGACTTGGAAGAAGCCTTGAACCAGGTGCTTGAGGAATTACGCATTCCTGCTCCAAATGAATTTGAAGATTTGGATTTATCTCCGCTGGACTTCAAACCGCACATTGCTCCTCAGAAGTTTGAGGAAATGGTGGAAACCGCTCGTGACTTGATTCGTAATGGTGATATGTTCCAATGCGTGCTCAGTCAACGTTTCTCAGCAGAAGTTACTGGAAATCCATTTGACTTCTACAGAAATCTCCGCGTGACCAACCCATCTAATTACCTCTATTTCTATGATTTTGGGGATTATCAAATCATCGGTGCCAGTCCAGAAAGTTTGGTTTCTGTCAAAAATGGCATCGTGACAACCAATCCGATTGCGGGAACGCGACCAAGAGGAGCAACGGAAGAAGAGGATAAGGCCTTGGCGACAGACCTCCTGTCCGATGAGAAGGAAACAGCAGAACATCGAATGTTGGTAGACTTGGGGCGTAACGATATTGGCCACATCTCTGAAACGGCAAGTGTTCAAGTCACCAAGTATATGGAAGTGGAGCTTTTCCGTTATGTCATGCATTTGACCAGCGTGGTGAAAGGACGTTTGCTTCCCGAACTTACTGCCATGGATGCCTTGAAAGCTACACTTCCAGCTGGAACAGTTTCAGGAGCACCAAAGATTCGGGCCATGAGACGCATCTATGAACTGGAAACGGAAAAACGAGGCGTATACGCAGGAGCAATCGGCTACTTGTCTGCGACGGGTGATATGGATTTGGCCATTGCCATCCGAACCATGATTCTTAAAAATCAAACAGCCTATGTGCAGGCTGGGGCAGGGATTGTCTATGACTCCATCGCCCAAAACGAATACCAAGAAACCATTAACAAGGCTAAATCTATGACTAGAATTGGAGAACTAAGACCATGATTTTATTGATTGATAACTATGATTCTTTTACCTATAACTTGGCCCAATACATTGGGAATTTTGCAGAAGTGCAGGTCTTGAGAAATGATGATCCCAAGCTGTATGAAGAAGCTGAAAAAGCAGATGGTCTGGTCTTTTCTCCCGGTCCTGGTTGGCCAGTTGATGCTGGTAAGATGGAAGACATGATTCGTGACTTTGCTGGTAAGAAGCCGATTCTTGGGATTTGTTTGGGTCATCAAGCTATCGCAGAAGTTTTTGGCGGTAAACTAGGTTTGGCTCCCAAAGTCATGCATGGGAAACAGAGCCATATCAACTTTGAAGCGCCATCTGTTTTGTATCAAGGCATTGAGGATGGTCATCCGGTCATGCGTTACCACAGTATTTTGATTGAAGAAATGCCTGAAGACTTTGAAGTGACAGCTCGTTCGACCGATGACCAAGCCATTATGGGTATTCAACACAAAAGCCTTCCAATTTATGGCTTCCAGTACCATCCAGAGAGTATTGGAACGCCAGATGGCTTGTCTTCTATTCGGAATTTTATCGATAGGGTTGTAAAGTGAGGTTGTCTATATGAAAGAGATTATTGAAAAATTAGCAAAATTTGAAAATTTATCAGGTGTGGAAATGACGGATGTCATTGAGCGTATTGTAACAGGGCGCGTAACAGAAGCGCAGATTGCTTCTCTCCTTTTAGCTCTTAAGATGAAGGGGGAAACACCGGAAGAACGCACAGCCATTGCACAAGTCATGAGAGGGCATGCCCAACACATTCCAACTGAAATTCATGATGCCATGGACAACTGTGGTACTGGTGGAGATAAGTCTTTCAGTTTTAACATTTCCACAACTGCAGCCTTTGTCTTGGCAGGTGGTGGTATTCACATGGCCAAGCACGGTAACCGTTCGATTTCTTCTAAATCAGGTTCGGCAGATGTCCTTCAAGCATTGGGTATCAATCTTGATCTCAAACCAGCTGAACTAGGTAAGGTTTTTGATAAAACTGGAATCGTCTTTCTCTTTGCTAAAAATATGCATCCAGCTATGAAGTACATCATGCCAGCTCGTTTGGAACTAGGAATTCCAACGATTATGAACTTGACTGGTCCCCTGATTCACCCAATGGCTTTGGAAACACAGCTTCTTGGTATTAGTCGTCCAGAACTCCTAGAAAGTACAGCTCAGGTTTTGAAAAATATGGGTCGCAAACGTGCCATCGTGGTAGCTGGACCAGAAGGCTTGGATGAAGCTGGCTTGAACGGAACAACCAAGATTGCTCTTCTGGAAAATGGCCAAATCACCTTATCAAGCTTTACTCCAGAAGATTTGGGGATGAAACGCTACGCTATCGAAGATATTCGAGGAGGCAATGCTCAGGAAAATGCAGAAATTTTGCTCAGCGTTCTTCAAAACGAACCAAGTCCATTCTTGGAAACGACAGTTCTAAATGCTGGTCTTGGTTTCTATGCTAATGGTAAGGTAGCTAGCATCAAGGAGGGAGTTGCCTTGGCCCGTCAAGTGATTGCTAGTGGCAAGGCCCTTGAAAAACTTAGACTGTTACAGGAGTACCAAAAATGAGTCAGGAATTTTTAGCACGAATTTTGGAGCAGAAGGCGCGTGAGGTCGAGCAAATGGAGCTGGAGGAAATCCAGCCCTTGCGCCAGACTTATCGCTTGGCAGAATTTTTGAAGAATCACCAGGACCGTTTACAGGTAATCGCTGAGGTCAAGAAGGCTAGCCCTAGTCTGGGAGATATCAATCTCGATGTGGATATTGTGCAACAGGCCCAGACTTATGAAACAAATGGCGCAGTGATGATTTCTGTTTTGACAGATGAGGTTTTCTTTAAAGGACATTTGGATTATCTACGAGAGATTTCTAGTCAGGTAGAGATTCCGACGCTGAACAAGGACTTTATCATCGATGAAAAGCAAATCATCCGTGCTCGCAATGCCGGCGCGACAGTTATCTTGCTCATCGTGGCTGCCTTGTCAGAAGAACGCCTCAAGGAACTGTATGACTACGCGACAGAGCTTGGTCTGGAAGTCTTGGTGGAAACTCACAATCTAGCTGAACTAGAAGTGGCCCACAGACTTGGTGCGGAGATTATTGGGATTAATAATCGCAACTTGACGACTTTTGAAGTCGACTTGCAGACCAGTGTGGACTTGGCCCAGCACTTTAAGGAAGGTCGCTATTACATTTCTGAATCTGCCATTTTCACAGGGCAGGATGCAAAACGCGTTGCACCATACTTTAACGGAATTTTAGTTGGAACAGCTCTCATGCAGGCAGAAGATGTAGCCCAGAGAATCAAGGAGTTGCAAATTGACAAAGGTTAAGATTTGTGGACTATCGACCACAGAAGCGGTAGAGACAGCCGTATCAGCAGGGGCGGATTACATCGGTTTTGTCTTCGCACCCAGTAAAAGACAGGTGACCTTGGAACAGGCTGCTGAGCTGGCAAAGCTCATTCCTGCTAATGTTAAAAAGGTTGGTGTATTTGTTTCACCAAGTCGGGCTCAACTGCTAGAAACGATTGAAGAAGTTGGCTTGGACTTGATTCAAGTTCATGGTCAGGTAGGGGATGGTTTGCTTGAGAATTTGCCTTGTGCCAGCATTCAGGCGGTGCAAGTGGATAGAAATGGTCATGTGCCAAATTCTCAGGCAGATTATCTACTCTTTGATGCCCCTGTTGCTGGGAGTGGCCAGATATTTGACTGGGGCCAACTGGATACGACAGGACTAGCTCAGCCCTTCTTTATCGCAGGTGGGCTTAATGAAGATAATGTAGTAAAAGCAATTCAACACTTTACTCCCTATGCAGTAGATGTATCAAGCGGAGTGGAGACAGATGGACAAAAAGATCATGAAAAGATTAGAAGATTTATAGAGAGTGTAAAGCATGGCATATCAAGAACCAAATAAAGATGGATTTTACGGAAAATTCGGCGGACGTTTCGTCCCAGAAACATTGATGACAGCAGTTTTGGAATTGGAAAAAGCCTACCGTGAAAGTCAGGCAGACCCCAGTTTCCAAGAGGAATTAAACCAGCTCTTGCGCCAGTATGTAGGACGTGAAACGCCTCTTTACTATGCAAAAAACCTGACCCAGCATATCGGTGGAGCCAAGATTTACCTCAAACGGGAAGACCTCAACCATACAGGGGCCCACAAGATTAACAATGCCTTGGGACAAGTTTTGCTTGCCAAACGCATGGGCAAAAAGAAAATTATCGCTGAAACGGGTGCTGGTCAGCATGGTGTGGCAACTGCAACAGCTGCAGCCCTCTTTAACATGGAATGTACCATCTACATGGGTGAGGAAGATGTCAAACGCCAAGCCCTTAATGTCTTCCGTATGGAGCTTTTGGGAGCCAAGGTAGAGGCAGTGATAGATGGTTCGCGTGTGCTAAAAGATGCGGTCAATGCAGCCCTTCGTTCATGGGTGGCAAATATCGATGATACCCACTATATCCTAGGTTCTGCCTTGGGGCCTCATCCTTTCCCAGAAATCGTTCGTGACTTCCAGAGTGTCATTGGTCGAGAGGCTAAACAACAGTATCGCGATTTGACAGGTCAAGATCTTCCAGATGCCCTAGTAGCCTGTGTTGGTGGTGGTTCAAATGCTATCGGTCTCTTCCATCCATTTGTAGAAGATGAGTCTGTAGCTATGTATGGGGCTGAGGCAGCAGGGCTTGGTGTGGATACAGAACACTATGCATCTACCCTGACCAAGGGTCGTCCAGGGATCCTTCACGGTTCCCTCATGGATGTCCTCCAAGATGCTCATGGTCAAATTCTTGAAGCCTTCTCTATCTCAGCAGGATTGGACTATCCTGGTATCGGTCCAGAACATTCTCACTACCACGATATCAAACGTGCCAGCTATGTCCCTGTGACAGACGAAGAAGCCTTGGAAGGATTCCAACTCTTGTCTCGTGTGGAAGGGATTATCCCTGCCCTGGAATCTAGTCATGCTATCGCTTTTGCAGTGAAATTGGCCAAAGAACTTGGACCAGACAAATCCATGATTGTCTGTCTATCAGGTCGTGGGGACAAGGATGTGGTTCAAGTCAAAGACCGCTTGGAAGCAGATGCAGCAAAGAAGGGAGAAGCTCATGTCTAAGACACTAACAGAAAAATTGAATGCTATCAAAGCAGCTGGAAAAGGAATTTTCGTTCCCTATATCATGGCTGGAGACCACGAGAAAGGTTTGGATGGACTCGGTGAAACAATCCACTTTTTGGAAGATTTGAATGTCTCTGCTATTGAAGTGGGCATTCCCTTTTCAGACCCTGTTGCAGATGGACCTGTTATCGAAGAAGCCGGCTTGCGCAGTCTAGCTCATGGTACTTCTACCAAGGCTTTGGTTGAAACCTTGAAAACTATTCAAACAGAAGTTCCACTTGTCATCATGACCTACTTCAACCCCCTCTTTCAGTACGGTGTGGAGAACTTTGTCAAAGATTTGGCAGATACAGCGGTTAAGGGCTTGATTATCCCAGACCTGCCTCATGAGCATGCCAATTTTGTAGAGCCCTTTTTGGCGGATACAGACATCGCCTTGATTCCCCTAGTTAGTTTGACAACAGGACTGGAGCGTCAGAAAGAATTGATTAAAGGGGCAGAAGGCTTCGTCTACGCCGTTGCCGTCAACGGGGTGACAGGTAAGTCAGGAAATTACCGTGCAGACTTGGACAAGCACTTGGCACAATTGCATCAAGTAGCTGACATCCCAGTCTTGACAGGTTTTGGTGTGTCTAGTCAGGCTGATGTAGAACGCTTCAATGCAGTATCAGATGGCGTCATCGTCGGTTCGAAAATTGTAAAAGCTCTCCACCAAGGAGAGCCGATTGAGGACTTTATTAAACAAGCAGTAGCTTACCAAAAATAATCACACAAGCAGCAAGTAAGAGGAAAGGCACAAAAGGAAGTCTTTCCTTTTTCTTTTAAGGGTATAAGTTCATGAATGACAGTTGAATATTAGTTTGGGTATTGCTTATGAATGGTATCTATATAGTTGGTGAAATGTTTCAGGAAATGCTTAGGAGATATAACAGTGATGTATTTTCCAAAAGCAAGCAAGGTATTGTATCCCCAATCATTGTCGTTTAACGGATAAGTAATCTCGTAAATATCGCTATTAATAGGTTTTATGGCATTATAGCCTAAAAGTTCCACAAATCGATCAAGAACAATTTTCTGGACATGCAGGATGACAGGTACTTTGTTTTCATTCATCCAAGCACCACCATCATAGGGAAGTGGTGTAAAATGTCTTTTTGAAAAAGTATCGGAGAGAGTAAGTTCACTAATTCTAGCAACTTTAAAAACAGAAAAACGCGCTTTATCAGTATCGTAGGCGTCCATATACCAACTCCGGTCCTTATAGACAATACGGTAAGGCTCACAATTTTTTTGACTCACCAGTCCTTGTGAATTAATATAGGAAAATTTTATTTTTACTCTACCTCTGATAGCTTCCAATAACTTAAAAATCAAAGTTCGTATTTCCAAGTTCCCTTGAGATAGAGATAAATCAATTTCGAAATCAGAGTATGTATTGGTAGCATTTAATTTCAATATAGCATTGAAAGTAGAGGCATCTTCCAATACTTGATAACGGCTTTTTAAACCAGATTCGATCGAAAGCCGTTCGGATTGGGTCAGGGGAGGTTTGTCAGTTTGGAAGTCTTCCATAAGAAAAATGCCTCCATTTTTTCCTTTCATTACATAGAGAGGAATGCCTGCAAGAGATAAATCATCAATATCTCTCATAATAGTTCGTGTGCTGACTTTAAAAAGTTCTGATAATTCTTTAGCTGTTGTTTTTCGTTTATTTACTAAATGAGAAATAATCCCCATTTGACGGTCGATTTTCATAATTTTCTCCTTAAATATGACAGATAGTTGTCATATTACTTTTGTTATGATTATACCATAAAGAAAGGAGTTCATATAATGAAACATCAAACTAAACCATCGTTTACCTTAGTTGGCAAGAGTATTTTGATAGAAGGAACTACAGTTCATGAACATCACTATTCTAAAGAGAAAACGGCATTCTATACTCAGTTATTTAAAGAAGGAATGCTAGGAAAATTGATGCCCCATTCTCTAGATAAAAGAGGCTATGCTTTGATAGTTCCTCACAAAGATGGTATACAATACTACGCAGGAGTTGCGGCAAATAATGCTGTGGCAGGTTACGAAAGCATTCTTGTCCCAGAGAAAGATTATTTAGTAAGCTCAGCCAGTGGTGATAAATCAAGACTCTTGTTTGATAAATTGGAGGATAACTTTTTTGAGGGAGAATATAGTTCGCTTTACAATGATGGAATTATCTTAGAAATACTTTTAAACGGTAATCCCATGGATGCAGAAGTTGAGCTTTGGGTTCCCAATTCAACAAACTAATAAGAACTGATAGAAAATTATTATAGTCGCAGCAAGTAAGAGGAAAGGCACAAAAGGAAGTCTTTCCTTTTTCTTTTGGAGGAGAAAGGCTAGAATTCCTGTCGCCGAAGCAAACTGAATTAAGATGAGTAGTTCTGTCGTGCTAAAGACGAGCGCACAAGATGATAGAAAGAGAAAGTCTCCCGCTCCCATGCGAATATCGACAAAATGAGCAAAAATTCCAAGGACAAGGAAGAAGATCATAATCAGGTTCCAACCACAGAAAGCCATGAGGAGTAGATGGAAAGTCAGCCAGACCAGTAAAGGATATTCCTGATGGCGAAAGTCATAGATGCCCAAGGTCAAACCAGCAGTGAGTAGAATGACTTGACCCAAGGAAAGCAAGCCCCAAGACCAAGTCAGAAAGAGGAGCCCTAAGCCCAATTCAAAGAGGACATACCAGAATGGATAGCGAATCTTGCAGTAGCGACAGCGAAAGCGATTAACCACCTGCGAAAGGATAGGAATCAAATCTAAGGGGCGCAAGCGAGTCTGACAGGAATCGCAGTGACTAGCTGGTCGAATAATGGATTGCTCAGGGAAACGGTCAATGACCAAACCTAGAAAGGAAGCGAGAATGCTCCCGACAAGAAAAAAATAAAGATTAATCATACTTATCTATTCGTAAAAAATAGAAGAAGTAGTATAATGGAGAAACATAGATAAGATAGTGAGGTCAAGATGACAATTCGTTTTGAAGAAAATGTGAGCATAGAAAATGCTCAGCTCATATGCCAATGGTCTAACTCCCTTGGCAAATCCTTTCAAGAACAATGGATGGGACCAATGATTCCTTTTCCCTTAACAATTCAAATCTTGCAAGATTTGGAAGGAATCTTTTCAATCTTTGATGGACAAGAGTTTGTGGGGCTTATCCAGAAAATCAGGCTAGAAGACAGGAATCTTCATATCGGGAGATTTTTTATCAACCCTCAGAAGCAGGGGCAAGGCTTAGGTAGTCAGGCTTTAAGGAAATTTGTTGGTTTGGCCTTTGAGAATGAAGACATAGATACTATTTCTCTAAATGTCTACGAGGCAAATCAAACAGCTTACAAGCTTTACCAAAAAGAAGGATTTGAAATCGTTCAAATGGTTGAAACACCTATACGAAAATACATCATGAAAAAGGGGAGATAGAAAGTAAAAAAGCCTTGAAACCAAGGCTTTTTCCTGTTGTATTTATATGCCCCCTGCATGAATTTGTAAGAACTTTTCATATTGAAAATAAACAAAAATGTTGAAATATAGCTGATTTTAGGGAAATACTTTTAGGTGTTTTCAATGTCAGGATTTAAAAACGTGGCAAAAGTGGGGCAAAAACGAATGACTCGTATTTGGTTTGAAAACCTATAATACCTAATGTTTATGCTATTCTAGATATATAGTTTTGTTATAAACAAATGTCAGTGCGAGATCAAATTGGAGGATAAAATAGAAAAACAAATTAATGAAAAAAAAGCCTTGGTTCCCAAAGCTTTTTAATGTTATAAACTCATTAAAATAATCCCCAGTTAGATTTGGAATATTTTTTATTCTGTGTCATATAAAAATAAATAAAATGAATGGCTATAGCTAGAGCTAAAATGGTTGTTATACTCACTACTATTATAGGATTAAAAGCAAAGATTAAAGAGAGAATCAAGGCAGCCAGATAGAGTGTCGCTTGGACACAGTAGTAACTTTTCGAATAGCGAAGATAGTGTTTGTTATAGGGCCCATTTACTAGGACAGCAGCTTGAAAGAGGCCAAATCCGATA
Source organism: Streptococcus oralis (assembly GCF_026782285.1). Lineage (GTDB taxonomy): Bacteria > Bacillota > Bacilli > Lactobacillales > Streptococcaceae > Streptococcus > Streptococcus oralis_CG. Next base: position 27,328 of record NZ_JAKUWG010000002.1, on the reverse strand, counting down.
TAAGAGAAGCTGGTTGCAAAGAGAAGATTAGCTTCAGGATTCAGAAGAAAACTCATCGAAACGGTCATCATAATAAGTCCAATGAAAATAGGATAGTGACTGTAAATTAGAAATAGTCCCTTTTGATTAGATTTTTCATCAATAGCATGGTCGAATTGACCAAAATAAAACAAGAACAGAGAAATCATAATAATGAAATAAAGAACCGAATAAATCGAGAAATTCTCGATTGTAAAGAAGTTAGCTAGCTCCGTAATCATCTCTCCAAACGTAATAATGACAAGAAGGGAGATGCGCTCGATTAAATGGGGGAGATTTACCTGGTAATGCTTATCTTTATTAAGCAAGATACTTGGCATAATAAATGTTAGCAGAATACTAGCAAATAAGATATAGACTCTAAGGTAAATAGGAAGAAGAGCTGCTAGATAGAATCCTAAACTTCCTAGACCTGTTATCCATAGAAAACCTTTGATACTTTCCCGATTAGCATCATCGGTTGATTTTCTAAAAAATTCAACCAAATATTGAAAAAATAAGGTAAGGGTTAATGTACCAATAGCCCAACAGAGATAATGAAAATATTGTTGCCAATCAGGTCCAATCATATTGGCTATAAAGAGTAAAATTCCCATTTTGATAAACATGATTACTATGTTAAATAAAGAGTTCTTTCCATAGCGATTGGTATAATCGGTTTGAATCATCCAGGAATCGATGAGAAACAAAGTAGCAATGAAAAAATCAAGGAAAGAATTCCAAGTCAAAATACCGTTATGAAGATGGTCAATTAAAGTAGTTACTTTTGAAATTGCAAAAACAAAAACTAGGTCATAAAAAAGTTCTGAAAATTCTACACGTTTATGTTTAATAAGAGTTGTCATCTTAAGACCTTTCTATTTTAGAAGTACAATTTATTATAACAGAAAATGGTAATAAAAAAAGGGAGATGCTTAAATAACTTCATGTGACGCGAATGAACTGCGCCACAAAAGTTAGGTTTTTTCTGTCTAACTTTTGGGGTGCAGTTCAGAAGGGGTGTTTTTTCTATCGTTTTTTAGTGCTAAGACTACACAAAAAAGCCTAGTAAATCAAGGCTTTTTCCTGTTGTATTTAGATGCCCCCTACAGGGATTTGGAAAGGACTTTCATATTGAGAGCAATTAAAAATATTGAAATATAAGTGATTTTAGGTATTTTCAATGTCATGATTTAAAAATGGGACAAAAGTGGGGCAAAAACCATACAGATTCTAAACTGTATGGTTCTTTTTTTATCTAACCAAGAAAGGTTAAAACTTATTAAAACAAATGCAATCAACTGTTGAAAACTTTTTAGTCCGTGTAATATAAAAACAAGTAAAAAGTTGAACTATAGGGAATATTGTGTCATAATAGGTAATAGATGAATAATTAATAGATTGGAAATAATGCTTTCTTACCTTAACAAGTTGAATTGGTTATACATTTTTTCGTCGCAATTGTGTCTATCTCTCGAGTTTAGCTAGTTTTTATAAGCTCTGGTTTCTAATCAATATAACAAATTTTAGAAGTGCATAAGACAAGATGGTGACATTACTACAGTCATTTCTAGTCACCATATGTTGCTGGCACAGGCTGTTTGTAGTGTTGGCTATTTACTAGTCAGTTTAATCGGAGTGTTTAATTTTTATTGTTGAAAGGTTTTTATATGGCGAAAATTCTATCTTTAGGTCTGACAGGTAAGAAATTACTTGCTCAGGGGTTCTTGTTTGTTCTGCTAGGTCTCATCTTGATGGTCACGGGGAACTTGGTTGCCAGTAACAGTTATTCGCCTGGTTCTGTTTTTAGCTTGGATAGCAACGGTCGTAGATTTGCTATTAAGAGTTTTCAAAAAAAGCCAGTCAACGGATACCTTGGGAGTTGCACTGGTTAAATTGTTAGTGCTGGGATATTTGCTAGGTTCTAATCTTGCGACTGATATACCGATTTATGTTCTGGCTCTTGTGATTGGAGTTTATCAGATTTTTAGGGCCACGATTAATCTTGTCACCTATGTTCTCTACCGTAAAAATAATATTCGACCTCGTTTTCGTCTCTTACTAGATGGTATTCTACTAGTTTTTCTTGGTGGAGCTAGTCTTTTGTCCTCTACGGGAAATTCTGTCTTTCAACTCTTTGTTTTAGGGGCTTATTTTTTCCTTTATGGTCTGTCCAATATCCGTGACGGTTTCTTATTTGAAGGGGAAATTGGGAAAAACCATCTCAAACGTCGCATTAGAATTAGCTTACCTATTGTCCTAGCCGCTCTCATCCCTGCAAGAACTTTAGCAAAAATTAACAAATTTATGCTGGAAAATGCTGATGGGGAAGAAGATATCCATCTTGGAATAGTGAAGTCTGGTAAGACAGCAGAGCTAGAAATTTTTGTTCATACAGCTGAGACCTCCCTGTTTTCGGCAATTGGTCATGTGGATATCTGCTATCAAGGCCGTGTTATTTCTTATGGCAACTATGATCCGTCTTCTGAGACCTTATTTGGCATGGTAGGAGATGGTGTCTTATATTTCTGTGATCGTGACAAGTACATTGACCTATGTAAACGTGAGAGTCAAAAAACGCTTTTTGGTTATGGGATAGATTTGACGCCTGAAATGGAAAAAGCAGTTCAGAAAAAGTTGGCTGAATTGAAACAACTGACGATTCCATGGGAGCCAAGTGCAGATAAAATCATGACAGGTGATGGTAAGGAAGACTACACCTACGCTTATAAAATCAGACATGAGACAGATGGGGAACTTTATAAATTTATCAAATCTAAGTTTAAATCCTACTTTGTCTTATCTACAAACTGTGTGCTCTTGGCTGATACCATAGTCGGTCAGGCTGGCACCGATATCCTCTCACCCAAAGGATTTATCGCACCAGGAACTTACCAAGCTTACCTTGACCGAGAGTTTGAAAAACCAAATAGTATAGTCGTATCTAAACATGTTTATTAAGGAGAATTTATGAATTTAGTAAAAAAATACACCCCATTAATACTTTTTATAGGGCTGGTTACTCTTGTAATTCTGAATGCATCAAGCTTTATATCAGGGGCAGTATCTCTCTTTGAAGTAACTTCTACCTTGATTTATGGTGCTGTCATTGCTTTTGTGCTCAATGTTCCCATGAAAAAAATTGAAGAATTCCTAGTTAAAATGAAGGTAAAGGCAGGGTTGCGCCGTCCGATTGCTATGGTGCTTGTTTTCCTATCTCTTATCTTAATCGTGATCTGTCTTTTGGTTTTGGTGCTTCCAACCCTTGCTCAGACTATTAGTCAGCTGGGAGCAGTCCTTTCAACAGTCCTGACTCAACTTGGGAAATTGCTAGACAGCTCGGAATTTGTAACCAAAGACATGCTGTCAACTATCGTATCAGGAATTCAGGGACAGTCTAGCTCTATTAGTCAAGCTTTGATAACCTTCTTATCCGGTCTGACTAGTAATATAGGAAATATTTTTTCAAGTATAATGAATACCTTTCTGATTATAGTATTTACCTTTTTATTTTTATCCAGTAAGGAACATCTGGCAGCGATGACGAGTAGACTTCTAAAAGTTATATTTCCAGAGAAAGTGGTGACAAAGTTAACTTACATTGGACAAGTAGCACTAGAGACTTATGACCAATTTTTGATGAGTCAGCTGATTGAAGCAGTCATCATAGGAGTTATGATAGCGGTTGGCTACAGCCTGTTTGGACTACCTTATGGGGGTAATGACAGGTATATTTGCAGGAGTGCTATCGTTCATTCCTTATGTAGGGCCTATGATTGCTTGTGTTGTGGGAGCGATTTTTATCTTCACAGTGAGTCCTACTCAAGCCTTACTTTCTCTTCTTCTATATCAAGTTATACAGCTGATTGAAGGAAACCTTATTTATCCTAGAGTTGTAGGTCAATCTATTGGTTTGCCAGCTATTTTCACGCTTGCGGCTGCTAGTATTGGAGGCAATCTCTTTGGCTTACTTGGGATGATATTCTTTACACCGATATTTGCTGTTATCTATCGATTGGTTAAGGAATTTGTCGTTGCAAAGGAAAATCAGCTAGATTAAGAAAAACTAAATTTAATAAGATATACTGAGAAGAGAGTGAGAGATTCTCTTCTCTTTTATTTTTAAATACTTTTCTACAAAAAGCTATTAGACGTTAAAAAAAGCCTTGGTTTCAAGGCTTATTTCTGTTGATTTAGATGCCCCCTGCAGGGCTCGAACCTGCGCCCCATAGCTTAAGAGTCTACTGCTCTACCAACTGAGCTAAGGAAGCAACAGAAAAAGCTGAGAATGTAACTTCCCAGCTTTTTTAATATGCCCAAAATGGCAGCTAGATTATTTACGAAAGGCATCAAGGATATAGGTGAAACCAACAATTAAAAATGCAAAGGCAACGACATAAACGACAAAGACACTTGTAGCTACTGGATTGAACAAAATCACTAGACCTAGTAAAAATGCAAGCAACGCTATCCACATGATATGGTTGCCAATAATAGGGAAAATCAATCCCAAACGATTGCCTTTAAAGAAAACTATAATGGCTTCTACAATTAACCAAATTCCTAAAATAGTTGGAATGACAACTGGCAGCGTCACAAAGCCATAGGCAACGAGGTAAAGAGCTAAGAGAAGATTAACAATCCCTTGGAAAAGATGAGCTGGTGAGCGAAGCTCTTTTGGTACAGAGAAATAGCCTAAAATAGCTGCTATAGAAGAAACCAGTAAACCAAATGCAATCCACCAGCTGTAAGCAACAAGATTAGCTACTGGGTTTGTAAATAGGAAAAGTCCTAAAAGGACAAAAACAACTCCTGCAAGGAATAGCAGTAAACGATTAGAAAATTTCATTTCAATACCCCCTATATAGTATAGTATAGTTTGATAATAAAAATATTATACACCTTTTTAGAGGAAATGTCAATAAACAAAATGGAAAATTTGGAAGTTTCAGTCTGATTTATGAAAAGAAAATCAGTTTTTATTATTTTGAAAATAAAAAGAGAAGATAAAATTTGTCTTCTCTACATGAAAATATTGTATGGCATCAAAGCAAAAGTAACTGGCTTTACACTATTTGTAAAGATGTAATTTGATTCAAAAAGAAAAGATAGATTTAAAATGTGGGACAAATGATGAGGCAAATCAGTTATAGATAAGCAAAAAAGCCTTGGAACTCAAGGCTTTTTCCTGTTGATTTAGATGCCCCCTACAGGGATCGAACCTGTGACCCACGGATTAAGAGTCCGCTGCTCTGCCAGCTGAGCTAAGGAGGCAAAGAAAAAAGCTGTATTGGTGCCGAAACTTCACGGTTTGTATTGAACCCGCGCAATTAAGCAGGTGGGCAACTCGCTCTAACTGAAGCTGTTTCCGTGTGAGACGGCCTACATGCTGTTAGAAGACTTTTGTTTCCCTAATAATACAAAAAATAGTCGGTCAACACTTAAGTGTGAAGTCGTACACCACAGCGTTTCTATGTTTATATGATACCACTTTTTCAAAAAAAATCAAGAGGAAAGTGCAATTTTTTGAAAAGGATTTCAGATTTTTCGCAAACGGTCGATAGCTTCCTTTCTTTGAGCCAAGGCCCGTTCGTACTTGCCAGTATCTTCTGGAGAGAAGTAGTGATGATCTCGAATTTTTTCTGGCAAGTAATCTTGTTTGACCCAGTGTCCAGGATAGTTGTGCGGATAGAGATAGTTTTGCGCATTCCCTAGTTCCTTGCTTCCACTGTAGTGGCCATCGCGCAGGTGTCGAGGGATAGGCAAATGCCCTGATGTTTTGAGATCAGCAAGGGCCTTGTCCATGGCCACATAGGCTGAGTTGGATTTTGGAGAGAGGGCCAAATCAATCACGACATTGGCAATGAGAATGCGAGCTTCTGGAAAGCCAATCTTTTGAGCAGCATCTAGAGCAGTTACGGTATGAATCTGAGCTTCAGGATTGGCCAAACCGATATCTTCATAAGCAATAACAGTCAAGCGACGAGCGAGACTAGGCAGATCCCCAGCCTCAATCAAGCGGGCCGCGTAGTGGAGACTGGCATCAACATCCGAGCCACGGATGGACTTTTGCAGTGCTGAAAGGACATCGTAGTGACCGTCCCCATCCTTATCCATGGTAATGTAACTCCTCTGCAGGCTGTTTTCCATGATATCAAGAGTGATATGACGGATGCCCTTGTCATTTTCGGGAGTAGAAAGAACAGCCAAGTCAAGTGAGTTGAAGGCAGAGCGAAGATCTCCGTTTGTAGAAGTTGCGATGAAATCCAGCGCATCCTCATCTAGCTCAACTGGAAAATCAAAACCACGCTCAGGGTCAGTTAGAGCTATCTGAAGAGCCTCTTTGACGTCTTGGTTAGACAGAGGTTCCAACTCAAAAATTTGAACACGGCTACGGATGGCAGGAGTGACAGAAAAGAAGGGATTTTCAGTCGTAGCACCAATCATGATGACCAGACCACTTTCTAAGAGTGGTAGAAGAAAGTCTTGCTTAGTCTTGTCAAGACGATGAATCTCGTCTAGTAGCAGTACAAGGCCACCTGAGAATTTAGCCTCTTCAGCGATTTCTTGGAGACGTTTTTTACTATCAACAGTGGCATTGAAGGCCCGAAAGGCATACTTGGTCGTTCCAGCGATGGCAGAGGCGATACTGGTTTTGCCGATTCCTGGAGGTCCGTAGAGAATCATGGAGGACAGGCGGTTGGCCTCCACCATACGACGGATAATTTTTCCAGGTCCTACCAGATGCTCTTGACCGATGACCTGGTCGATGGTTTTAGGGCGCATGCGAAGCGCGAGATTGTCAGGCATAGCAGTCCTTTCTAACGTGGATTTTCTGATGTATATATGGTAAGATGGTAGTATCTATTTTAGCATATTTCCGAGTATTCGGGGCGATTAAAGAATCGCATAGAAAGAGGACAAAATGGCAACATACGGATTTTTAGATGTTTTAGAGGAAGAATTGGAGAAGAACTTTCCCTTTGACTTTGAGATTAGTTGGGACAAACGCAATCATGCGGTTGAAGTGAGTTTTTTGTTGGAAGCGCAAAATGCTACAGGTGTGGAGATGGTGGATGAAGACGGAGAGGTGTCATCGGACGATATCCTATTTGAGGAAGCGGTGCTCTTTTACAATCCTGCTAAGTCAACAGTTAATGAGGAAGACTATTTGACAGTTATCCCTTATCTGCCGAAGAAAGGTTTTTCTCGCGAATTTTTAGCTTATTTTGCGCTATTCCTTAAAGATACTGCAGAGGTTGGGCTAGATGCCCTCATGGACTTTTTGGAAGACCCAGAAGCAGAAGAATTTGTCATGGAATGGAACCAAGAAGTCTTTGAAGAAGGAAAAGAAGGCTTGGAAGAGGGAGAATTTTATCCTTATCCAAGATACTAGGAGTTTGACATGGAACTAGAAATTTCTGATTTCACAGGCTGCAAGATTGCTTTGTTTTGTGGGGATAAGCTCTTGACTATCTTACGCGATGATAAGTCAAGCATTCCCTGGCCCAATATGTGGGAGTTGCCCGGTGGTGGACGTGAAGGCGATGAAAGTCCTTTTGAGTGTGCGGCGCGTGAAGTTTATGAAGAGCTGGGAATTCATCTGACTGAGGATTGTCTGCTTTGGGTGAAGGTTTACCCAAGTATGCTTTTTGCGGATAAACAATCCGTATTTCTAGTTGGCAAGTTGGCTCAGGAACAGTTTGATAGTATCGTCTTTGGCGACGAAGGACAGGCCTACAAACTGATGGGCATCGAGGAATTTCTTGGCTCAGATAAGGTCGTGCCCCAGTTGCAGGATAGAGTGAGGGATTATTTGGAGGAAATAAAATGATTTTTGCAATTGCAACAACGACGTTAAATAAGGAAGTTAAACGCAAACTAAAAACTGGACAATATTCTAGAGAAGAAGCTACATTCATCTATATGGAATATTTAAAGTTAAAGAAGCAGAGAGAAAGTGGTATGAAAGTAGCTGGGATTTCTACGGCTATTATTTGGGTATTAATGCTTGTTATACCCTTACTGAGTGATGGAGGTCTCGTACTGCCTCTTTCAGTATATTTTTTACTTTTGATACTGTTAGCAGGAATTGTTCTATTTGTTTATTATCTTATGTTTGGTATTTTTAAACAGCAGATTCATAGCGCAATGAAAGAACACTACACAGATGTGATTGAAGAATTCAAGAAAAATAAGGAAGATTCAAAATGGAAACATGGCAAGAATTAAAAGTTACAGTGAAGCGCGAGGGGGAGGAGCTGGTCTCTAATCTCTTGATTGAGTTAGGTGCCCAAGGTGTTGCGATCGAAGATAGTATGGACTATGTGGGGAATGTCGACCGTTTTGGTGAGATTTTCCCAGAGGTCGAGCAACAAGAAGAAATCGTAGTGACAGCCTACTATCCTGATACGGTTGATGTGGCAGTAGTTGAGGCGGATTTGCAGGCTCGTCTCCTAGAATTAACAGATTTTATGGATCTGGGAGAGGTCAAGATGGGTACAACAGCCTTGGCTGAGGAAGACTGGGCTGATAACTGGAAGAAATACTATGAGCCAGCTCGCATCACTCATGACTTGACCATCGTGCCATCATGGACAGACTATGAGGCGACTGCGGGAGAAAAGATTATCAAGCTGGATCCAGGCATGGCTTTTGGTACTGGGACGCATCCAACGACCAAGATGAGCCTCTTCGCCTTGGAGCAGGTCCTTCGTGGGGGGGAAACGGTTTTAGATGTGGGGACTGGATCAGGTGTCCTTTCTATTGCCAGCTCGCTTCTGGGTGCTAAGGAAATCTTCGCCTATGACTTGGATGATGTGGCAGTTCGTGTTGCTCAAGAAAATATTGAACTCAACCCTGGCATGGAAAATATCCATGTAGCGGCAGGCGATTTGCTTAAGGATGTGGAAATTGAGGCAGATGTCATCGTGGCCAATATCTTGGCAGATATTCTCATTCATCTGACAGAGGATGCTTATCGCTTGGTCAAGGACGAAGGCTACCTGATCATGAGTGGCATTATCAAGGACAAGTGGGACATGGTGCGAGAGTCAGCTGAGTCAGCTGGATTTTTCCTTGAAACCCACATGATTCAAGGGGAATGGAATGCCTGTGTCTTTAAGAAAACCAAGGATATTTCTGGTGTGATTGGAGGCTAGCATGCAACAGTATTTTATCAAGGGCAGTGCAGTCTTTCCTATCACCATTGAGGACAAGGAAACCAGCAAGCATATGTTTCAGGTCATGCGCCTGAAAGAAGATGACGAAGTGACCTTGGTCTTTGATGATGGGATTAAGCGCTTGGCGCGTGTGCTAAATGTGGAAGCTCGTCAGTTTGAATTGGTTCAAGAATTAGCTGACAATGTGGAACTACCAGTTCAAGTGACCATCGCATCAGGCTTTCCCAAGGGAGATAAGCTAGAATTCATCACTCAAAAAGTGACGGAACTGGGTGCTAGTCAGATTTGGGCATTTCCTGCCGATTGGTCGGTCGCCAAGTGGGACGGCAAGAAGTTGGGTAAAAAGGTTGAAAAACTGGAAAAAATTGCTCTTGGAGCAGCAGAGCAAAGCAAGCGTAATCTAGTTCCAAGTATCAAGCTTTTTGAGAAAAAAGCAGACTTTCTAGCTCAGCTTGATCAGTTTGACTCTATCATCGTAGCCTATGAAGAGTCGGCTAAAGAAGGAGAAGCCGCTGCTCTCCTACAAGCGGTCGCAGGTCTTGAAAAAGGAGGTAAATTGCTCTTTATCTTTGGTCCAGAAGGGGGTCTCTCACCTGCAGAAATCGAAAGTTTTGAAGCTAAAGGAGCTGTCTTGGCAGGTCTTGGCCCTCGCATTTTGCGAGCGGAAACAGCCCCACTTTACGCCTTATCAGCCCTTAGTGTTTTAGTAGAATTAGAGAAATAAGAGGAAGAAAATGGAACAAAAACACCGTTCAGAATTTCCAGAAAAGGAACTTTGGGACCTAACTGCCCTATACCAAGACCGTGAGGATTTCTTGCGTGCAATCGAGAAAGCTCGCGAAGACATCAACCAATTTAGCCGGGACTACAAGGGCAATCTTCATACTTTTGAGGATTTTGAGAAGGCCTTTGCGGTATTGGAACAAATTTATATTCAGATGAGCCATATCGGCAATTACGCCTTTATGCCTCAGACGACAGACTATAGCAATGAAGAGTTCGCCAATATCGCCCAAGCTGGGATGGAATTTGAGACAGATGCTAGTGTAGCCTTGACCTTCTTTGACGACGCTTTGGTGGCGGCAGATGAAGAAGTTTTGAATCGTTTGGGTGAATTGCCTCACTTGACGGCAGCCATTCGTCAGGCTAAAATCAAAAAAGCCCACTATCTTGGGGCTGATGTGGAGAAGGCATTGACCAATCTTGGTGAAGTTTTCTATAGTCCACAGGACATTTATACTAAGATGCGTGCTGGGGATTTTGAAATGGCTGACTTTGAAGCCCATGGCAAAACCTACAAAAACAGCTTTGTAACCTATGAAAATTTCTACCAAAACCACGAGGATGCGGAGGTTCGTGAGAAATCTTTCCGCTCCTTCTCAGAGGGACTTCGTAAGCACCAAAATACAGCTGCGGCAGTCTACTTAGCCCAAGTCAAGTCTGAAAAACTATTGGCAGATATGAAGGGCTACGACTCAGTTTTTGATTATCTTCTGGCTGAGCAAGAAGTGGACCGTGCCATGTTTGATCGTCAGATTGACCTCATCATGAAGGATTTTGCGCCAGTTGCTCAGAGATACCTCAAGCATGTTGCCAAGGTCAATGGTCTTGAAAAGATGACCTTTGCAGACTGGAAATTGGACTTGGACAGCGCCCTGAATCCTGAAGTGACTATTGACGATGCCTATGATTTGGTCATGAAGTCAGTAGAACCTTTGGGGCAAGAATATTGTCAGGAAGTTGCGCGCTATCAAGAAGAACGCTGGGTGGACTTCGCTGCCAATAGTGGCAAGGATTCTGGCGGGTATGCGGCGGATCCGTATCGCGTGCACCCTTATGTCCTCATGAGCTGGACAGGCCGTTTGAGCGATGTCTATACCTTGATTCATGAAATCGGGCATTCTGGTCAATTTATCTTTTCAGATAATCACCAAAGTTACTTCAATGCCCACATGTCTACTTACTATGTCGAAGCGCCATCAACCTTCAATGAATTGCTTCTCAGTGACTACTTGGAGCACCAGTCTGATGACCCACGTCAAAAACGCTTCGCTCTTGCCCATCGCTTGACAGACACCTACTTCCATAATTTCATCACCCACCTCTTGGAAGCAGCCTTCCAGCGTAAGGTATATACACTGATTGAAGAAGGGGAGACCTTTGGAGCAAGCAAGCTCAACAGCATTATGAAGGAAGTTTTGACAGATTTCTGGGGAGATGCTATTGAAATTGACGACGATGCGGCCTTGACTTGGATGCGCCAAGCTCACTATTACATGGGCTTGTATAGTTACACTTACTCTGCTGGTCTTGTCATCTCGACAGCTGGCTATCTCCATCTGAAACATTCAGAAACTGGAGCTAGAGACTGGCTCAATCTTCTTAAATCAGGTGGTAGTAAGACACCGCTTGAGTCAGCCATGATTATCGGTGCCGATATCTCAACAGACAAACCACTCCGTGATACCATCCAATTCCTGTCTGATACAGTTGACCAGATTATTGCTTATAGCGCTGAGTTGGGGGAGTAGAGTTTAGACAGACTCCTAGGAGAACGATATGAATAGAATCAAAAAATGGATGGAGCAAAATCCCCAAAGAATGCTCTTTATCAAAATTGGTCTAGTCTTGTTGGGAATCATTTTGTTGATCGCTTTGCCTACTCTCTATCTTGTTTTGAGTGGAGTTGGTATTTGGTATTTTGTAAAGAAAGCACCAGATATTCGAAAAAGAAATCTAATGATTGGGCTTTTCATTGTCAGTTTTGTTGCAGTTGCTCTTCAAACTCCAACAGTCTCAAAGAAAACTTCATCTTCTCAGTCAGAAACTAAGCAGACTGCGACATCTACTACTTCGACAGCTTCAACCACGGATACTTCATCAAGTATAGAGGAAGCAAAACGGATCGAAGAAGAGAAAAAAACTAAAGCAAAAGCAGAAGAAGAGCGAATTGCTAAAGAAAAAGCTGCAAAGGAGTTGCAAGAAAAAGGTGAAACCCTAGTCAAACAATTGGAAGAAAGTCAAGATGCGAGTCAAGTGAAGTCTGCTAAAGAAACAGTTAATCAGATTGAAAATAACGACAAAAAGACAGAGTTGCTTGATAGGATAGGTGCGGTTGAATCATCAATTTCTCAAAAGGAGGAAGAAAAAAGAATTGCACAGGAAGCTGAAACCAAAGCTCAACAGCAAGATAGAATTGTCTATGTTGCAAACAATGGGAAATCAAAAGTTTATTGGTATAGTAAGGATAGAATGCCTTCAAAAACTAATAAAGCTAACGTTGTTGAGATGACAGAAGCAGATGCAATTGCAGCAGGAAAACGTCCATCGAAAACAGAATAAGAAAGAAAGTCATCTACGGATGACTTTTTGATAAGCTGCTAGAAATGTAGAGGTACTTGAGATGCGTAAAAAATTGCAAAGAAAAGTGACAGAAGAAAAACCAAGCTATAGCCGAGAAGAAATTCAGTGGTTGCTTGAGCACTTGGGAGATCCCTCTCCAGAAATTCGAGACGAACTTGTTTTTACGAGTTTGGCTAGAGGGATTCAAGAAGAGTTGTTTACCCTTGAGCAGTTTCAGTTTATCTCAGAAGAGGTCTCCTCTGATGAAGGTCTATACAAAGAGATTGATAGTAGAGGAGTTTCAGCTCTTAAACGTTCTTTTAGGGCACTTATTTATGCCAATCTTTTGTCTGCAGATGGTAACGAGCACTCTCTTTTCTATAAAGGTTTAAAAGCTGATATAAGAAATGCTATGCTATCTCAAGGTTTGTATTACCTAAAAAAAGAAAAGGATACGACAGGTTTTTCAAGTCAGTATGGTTGGGTTCACGCTTTTGCGCATGGAGCGGATCTCTTGACGGAAGTCGTTTGTCATCCATATTTTCCTAAAAATAGAGATCATGAAGTATTTGATGTACTGGGTCAACTATTTAAACGAATTACCATTCGTTTTACAAATGATGAGGATTGGCGCTTAGCGAGAGTACTTTATGAACCCATTTTGCAAGGAAAATTAGAGCAGGAAAAAGTAGCTTCTTGGATAAAAACTGTTGACTTTCCAATAGAAGAGAGGGAAGATTTTTATAAATTTTCCAACTTCAGATCCTGTCTGTTGGAAGTCTATGTCAAACTTGATCAGAAAAACTTTTTACAAGATGAGTTAAAAGAAGCTATTCAATCTTTTCAATACTAGAGATTAGCTGGTCATTTTATGATTTTCAAAAAACTTTCCAGTCAATTTTCTTGAAACCCTTTCCTTCTTCTGATAGACTAATACATAGTTTGAAAAAAGGAGACTTATCATGAAAAAATTTGTTGCTGAATTAATCGGTACATTTATGCTTGTGTTCATTGGAACAGGAGCTGTTGTTTTTGGAAATGGTGTTGAAGGTCTTGGACACCTTGGAATTGCTTTTGCCTTTGGTCTGGCAATTGTGGTTGCAGCTTACTCAATCGGAACTGTTTCAGGGGCTCACTTGAATCCAGCTGTTTCTATCGCTATGTTTGTTAACAAACGTTTGTCATCTTCTGAGCTTGTAAACTACATCCTTGGACAAGTAGTTGGTGCTTTCCTTGCTTCAGCTGCGGTATTCTTCCTCTTGTCTAACTCAGGAATGTCAACTGCTAGTCTTGGTGAAAATGCCTTGGCAAACGGTGTCACTGTCTTTGGTGGTTTCTTGTTTGAAGTCATCGCAACCTTCTTGTTTGTCTTGGTTATCATGACCGTGACTTCAGAAAGCAAGGGCAATGGCGCAATCGCTGGTTTGGTCATTGGTTTGTCATTGACAGCTATGATCCTTGTGGGATTGAACATCACTGGACTTTCAGTAAACCCAGCTCGTAGCTTGGCACCAGCCGTCTTGGTAGGTGGCGAAGCCCTTCAACAAGTATGGATTTTCATCCTTGCGCCAATCGTTGGTGGCGTTCTTGCAGCTCTTGTTGCGAAAAACTTTCTTGGAACAGAAGAATAATTGAAACTCAAAAAGCCTTGCTCCTCATCTTGAGGAACAGGGCTTTTTCGTATCTGTTTAGCGGTTGTCAATTTTCTCTGGGTAGAGGTCATGTTGGAAGAGGCGTTGTTCTGCCAAGCCTTCATACTTGGTTCCAGGCCTACCGTAGTTGTAGTAAGGGTCGATTGAGATGCCACCGCGAGGTGTAAATTTTCCCCAGACTTCTAAATAGCGAGGGTCTAGCAAGTTGACCAAGTCTTTCCCGATGGTGTTGATGCAGTTTTCGTGGAAATCTCCATGATTTCGGTAGCTAAAGAGGTAGAGTTTGAGAGATTTTGACTCGACACAGAGCTTGTCAGGAATGTAGGAAATATAAATCGTCGCAAAGTCTGGCTGAGCAGTGATTGGGCACAGGGAAGTAAATTCAGGACAGTTGAATTTGATGAAATAGTCATTTTCCACATGACGATTGTCAAAGGATTCGAGGACTTCGGGTTGATAGTCAAAAATGTAGTTGGTTTCTTTGTTGCCGAGGAGGCTTAGGTTTTTCATTTCTTCTTGTTGTGACATGATTTTTCTTTCTAATTTAAACACCACGTTGGTTGTCGTAGAGGAGGGTATGGAGTTGGGGAAGGACGCGGACATTTCCCCAGCTATCGTCAGCAGCGACGCGTTCCCAGAGTTCTTTGAGGCGGTCTAGTTGGTCTTGGACAATATTGCCTGTAGCCTTGGGCTCGGGATTTCCTGCTGATAAGAAGAGAACATCTGGTTGGTAGCGTTCTTGAATCCCTTTAGCAAAGGCCAAATCGGCATCATCAAAGACAGGGATTTTAAAGGTGACCTTGTCTGGGTCCAGTTGGGAAACGATAAAGTCCAAGGTCTCAAAGTTGACTTCCATCTTGGAGGAAGGAGGTTTGGGGCTCAGGGTGACCTGGTCGATGTCTTTTAACCAATTTTGCCAGCGAGAACCTTGAGTCTCAACAGCCAGAGTGACACCGCGTTCCTTGAGCTTGGTGACGAGTTGAGCCATGTTGGCTGCTAGGATAGCAGGATTTCCCCCAGACAGGGTGACGTAGTCGTAGCTTCCTAGCTTATCTAAGGCAGCAATGACTTCATCAGCGGTCATGCGAGTTGGTTTTTCAGAACCATCCCAAGTAAAGGCAGAGTCGCACCAGTCGCAGTGGTAGTCACAACCAGCAGTTCGGACAAACATGGTTTTCTGCCCAATTGCACGACCTTCACCTTGAAAGGTTGGCCCAAAAATTTCCAGAACTGGTAGTTTGAGGACACGTTCCCTAGTCATCTAACCACTCCCGTCTAAACTCTGCAAAGGCAGTCGGAGTTTCATAGAGGCGAACGTATTCCAAACGGAGACCGCGCTCGTCTGGCAACTCTTGACTCATGGTTTGAAAAATCCAGTAAACCATATTTTCAGCAGTCGTGTTCATATAAGGCAGGGTTTCATTGAGATAGCGATGATCCAAGTGGGGTTCTAAGTAGTCCTTGTAGATAGCTTTGATGTCTCCGAAATCGTAGGTCATGCCACGGTCATCTAAAAATCCACTAACAGCAATCTGCAGATGATAAGTGTGTCCGTGCAGAGATTTGCATTTTCCCTCATAGTGAAAGAGGTGGTGGGCAGCGTCGAAAGTAAATTCTTTTGAAACTAAGGTTCTGTGAGGATTGTAGACAAGAGACTCCCCAGTTTCCTGTTTGATTTCTTTGGGTGCAAAAAACATTAGCCCTCTCCTTTCTGTGAGAGATAAACATCTAAACCATGCTGGCGTAGGTGGCAGGCTGGACAATCTCCACAGCCACTTCCGATAATCCCATTGTAGCAGGTCAAGGTCTTTTCACGAACATAGTCAAAGGCACCGAGTTGGTCGGCTAATTCCCAAGTTTCAGCCTTGTCCAGCCACATGAGAGGTGTTTGGATAACAAAGTCGTAATCCATGGCCAGATTGAGAGTAACATTGAGAGATTTGACAAAGACATCTCGACAATCAGGGTAGCCTGAAAAATCTGTCTCGCAAACACCAGTTACAATGTCTTTAATGCCTCGTTGCTTGGCAAGAACTGCTGCAAAGGATAGAAAGAGGTGGTTGCGACCGTCAACAAAGGTATTGGGAATCTCTCCCTCTTTTTGCTCGATTTCCAGATCAGAAGTCAAGGCATTTTCAGTGATTTGTCCCAGCAGAGACATGTCTAAGATGTGATGACGAATACCCTGTTCCTTAGCGATTTCTCTAGCAACTTGAATTTCGAGATGATGGCGTTGGCCGTAGGCAAAGGTGACGGCTTCGACTGTTTCATAGTGTTCTTTAGCCCAAAAGAGGCAGGTTGTGGAATCTTGACCGCCGCTAAAGACGACCAAGGCTGATTGACGTTTCATAGTACTCCTTCCAAAATGGGAAATGTTCAGAGCACGCAAAAAGCTCCCTTGAGGGGAGCTAAAAAATACCAAGTAGAGGTTTTTTTTAGCGATGGCATGTCCCAAACATCGTAATATTCTACCTACAGTCTAGCATATTTTTTGAAAAATGGCAAAGGGCAAGAAAAAAGAGACCAAATCAAGTACTTGGTCTCTCATTTGATTAGCTCAATTCAGCAACGATGGCCTTGATTTGTTCTGCAGTATGAACACCTGCAACTTGTTTCACCACTTGGCCGTCTTTTTTGAAGAGAAGGGTTGGGATAGACATGATACCAAAAGCACGAGCTGTGTTTGGATTTTCATCAACATCCATTTTAACGATTTTCAAGACATCTTCTGAAAGTTCTTCAGACAATTTGTCCAAGATTGGACCTTGCATACGACATGGACCACACCAAGTTGCCCAGAAGTCTACCAAGACCAAACCGTCTTTTGTTTCTTGTTCAAATGTTGCATCTGTAATTGCTTTTGCCATTGTATTTCTCCTTTTTTAGTTATATTGGCTTAAATCTTGTTTCATGAGATAGAAGAAGACATCTCCATAAGTCCCATGGTAGTCCAAATCATGACCATTGTAGGTTAATTTTTGGACAGTGTAGTAATCAGCAACGCCGATGAGGCAGGCATGTTGAGAACGTTCAAAGTCTTGGTAAGACTCGAAAGTCATGGTTCTCTCTTGCTTGCTAGCGTCTAGATAAGTAATTTCGATCATATAAAACTCCTTTGTTGTTCGATCTTGGCTTTATTGTACTCCTTGTAAAGAGGAATGTCAAGAAAAATGATTGCGCACGCAACTTTTTTAGAAAATATGATTATGAAATGAAATCTAGACTCGTCTCCAGTCTTTCCTCGACAGCCTTTTGCAGGTAAGCTAGAGTTGTCTGTCCCTCGTCAGTCAGGCAGATAAAGCTAGCCCGTCTATCCTGATCGCAACATCGGCGACTAAGCAAACCACAGTTTTTCTCTTCCAGGCGAGCTACCATTCGAGAAACTGCGCTTGGACTGAGATGAAGCTTATCAGGTAAATCAATCTGTCGTAAAGATTTTTCATCGGCTAGATCCAGATAGTAGAGCAGGTAAAACTCTTTCAAGGTCAACCTTTGTTCACTCTGCTGGGCAATAGTTTCTTCCAACAAGGATTCCATTTCCTTTTGACGGCGGTTGTAGTCAAACCACTTTTCCAAATAGCTCATTGCTTTCTCCTTTCTTTTCAAAGTAAAAATCACAAAGTCATTACTGATTATCTTTGTAACACAAGATGATTGCGCATGCAATGATTATACTACTTTTAACTAATCCTTGCAAGAGAGAAAGAATTGCAATATTTCCTTGAAATTTTCTGAAAAAAGAGTAAACTGGTATGCAAGAAGTCTATTTCGTGGAGTTTAGGATGAAATTATATGTTCAATTAATGATTCTCTTTGTGATTTCTCTTATCGGAGAGGGAATCTCCAGTTTCTTTCATCTGCCCATCCCAGGCAGTATTATCGGCTTGATTATTCTCTTTCTAGCCTTACAGTTCAAGTGGTTAAGGACCAGACATGTCAACATGGTCGGAAATTTCTTGCTGGCCAATATGACTATTCTCTTTTTGCCGCCAGCAGTGGGTATCATGGAAAAGTTCGATGTGATTGCTCCTTA
This sequence comes from Streptococcus oralis, assembly GCF_026782285.1. Lineage (GTDB taxonomy): Bacteria > Bacillota > Bacilli > Lactobacillales > Streptococcaceae > Streptococcus > Streptococcus oralis_CG. Next base: position 9,101 of record NZ_JAKUWG010000002.1, on the reverse strand, counting down.
TCTCTTGCCCATCGTCTTGATTGTCTTTTTTGCGGCTGTCATCAACATTATTCTTATTGCCCTAGTGGTTCAGTTTATCAAGCGACGATTTGAGGGAGATTATGAGAAAGGAGATGCCAAATGAGTGAATTTGTATCCAATCCTCTGTTTGGGATTGCATTATCTATTCTAGCTTATCTAGTGGGGATGTTGATTTACAGACGTTTTCCCCATCCATTGACAACGCCCTTGCTTTTGTCGGCTATTTTTATCATTATTTTCCTTAAGGCAACGGGTATTTCTTATCAAGATTATTACCAAGGTGGGGTTTATCTGAACAACTTGATTGTCCCATCGACCGTGGCTCTAGGGATTCCGCTTTATAAGAGTTTTCACCTGATGAAGCATCATGCTCGGAGTATTCTCTTTGGTAGTCTGTTAGCAGTAGTTGTCAATACTAGCTTCACTGCCATAGTAGCAAAAATATTTGGTATGGACTTTTTCCTAGCCATTTCTCTCTTTCCCAAGTCAGTGACAACCGCCATGGCAGTGGGAATCACAGAAAAATTGCAAGGATTAACAACTGTAACCTTGGTCGTCGTAGTGGCAACTGGGATTTTGACTAGTGTAATCGGACCAACCCTTTTGAAATGGTTGAAGATTGATGATCCAGTGGCTGTGGGACTTTCTCTTGGAGGAACAGGTCATGCTGTCGGAACGGGAACAGCCTTTCGATACGGCTCAGTAGCAGGAGCCATGGGTGGCTTGGCTATCGGTGTCACTGGTATTCTCTACGTATTTGTAAGCCCCATCGTAGCTAGTTTGATATTGAGTTAAAAAGCAAGGAAGCTGAGTTCCTTGCTTTTTTCCAATTTTATTTTGTAAGGATTTACTTTTCTTTGCTTAAATGAATGACTTGGTCGTAGCGTTTTAAGTCCTCGTCTGTATAATGGTGAATGACTTCAATGACTGTCTGAGGTAGCGAGAAGAGGAGGTCGCTAATCTTTTTGCTATTCTCTAAGTCAAGATTGGCCTTAATCTCATCAGCCAAGATGAGTTGGCTGTCGTGATAGAGCGCGCGAGCGATTTCGAGTCGTTGTTTCTCGCCACCAGACAGGCTATCGTTGCTAAGAGTTCGATTTTTCAAATGTTCTAAACCAGTTGTCTTGAGGATATGATTCAACCTTTCTTGCTTTTTAGTCATTCCTAGAAGGATATTGTCTTCCAGAGACAGCGTGTCAAAGTAATGGCTATCTTGGAGGATATAGGAGCTAACGCTCGTGATTTCTTGGCGTGATAGGCTTTGGCCAGCAAATGCAATCCGTCCACTGGTCGCAGCCAACTCTCCATGAATGATATTGAGTAAAGTCGTTTTTCCAGAGCCACTTTCACCGATAATGGCAATCTTTTCTCCTTTCTTGATGTGCATGGAAAGAGGGGATAAAAGGACCTGTCCCTCTTTTTCTAGAGAGATATTCTCTAGTTGGACGGGATAAATGTTTTGGAAGGTGCTAGTAGAAATAGGACTAGAATTTGTGAAAAGTACTTGGTACTTTTCACAGAGGTATTGAGTTGCTTTTCGGGTGTTAGTAAAGTAGGCTAATTCTTGGAATTGATAGCCAATATTATGAGAAACGAGATAAATGGCTACAAAACTAGCTGCGTTTAAATAACCATAATAGGTCATAAAACCGCCAATGACAATAGGGGCAACGGAGCAAAAGGCATCGATGCTATTGATAAAGAGACTGTTTAGGGTACGTTGTTTCTCATATCGTATTTCCGCATCCAAACTAGTCTGTAACTGATTTTGATAGCGAGCAAAAAAGAAGTCCTGTCCCTGATAATGACGAATCTGTTGGCTACCGCCAATAAAATTTGTCAAGCTTGATAAGTAGCTCTGGTTAATAGTGGACCGCTTTTCAGAAAGTGAATCTAAACGCTTAGATCCGATGGCACTACAGAGGACAGGGACGGAGTAGAAGAGAATAAAAATCAAGCCTAGGTAAAAATTAGTCCACAGGGCATATAGAATGGAGACGGTTGTGAAACCAAGAGAAGAAATAATGATAACGGTTGGCTCAATATAGCTCTTTTCTAACTGGTTGACGTCGTTTTCTAAATCAGACAAAATATCCTTTTCATCAATATCATAACCGCTGAGGAATCGCTTGAAAATAGCGCTTTTAATTCCATATCTGAAATCAGTAATCAAACGAGCGTAGTAATAGCGTTTTCCAGCTAGCCCCAGTAAGAGGATGAGGTTTCCAAGGATTCCCAGAATCAACACTTTCCAAAGAAGTTCCAGTTCTTGATTGGTAAAACTAGCAACGATACTCTGAATGAGCGCTGGCGTAATAATCGCTTCCAGCCATGTGATTGCAATCGAAAAGAAGTAAAGTGTTAAGTGTTTCTTTGCAACAAACGTTCTAAGCATAAAGAGCTCCCTCCTTATCAATATATAGTAATCACTTTTAAAATTATTATACTCCTTTTTATCCACATTTTCATACAATATATCTAAAAGAAAAGATCTAGCGATACAGAGTCGCTAGACCTTTAACTTATTGCAAGTTAACCTTGTTTTTCAAGATATAGTAGGTACCGAGATAGTAGATAGCTGATAAAAAGAGATCGCGCAGAATTTCTGTACCAATCATCATGTTAAAGTCATTTTCAATTCGGAAAAAGAGAGAAACATAACCAATGACGATGGCAATGACGATATAGGCTAGAATCCCCATAGCTGTTCGATACTCATTAAAGAGTTGTCCGATAGAGATGGAGAGGTAGATGGATAAAATCCATGCGATCGAACCTACAAACAGTGATAGCGCATACAGCCAGCCGTAGCTGAGGTAAGGGGAAATGAAGTTATAGAGGGCAGTGAAGTCTTTTTCTATTGGTGTTAAGAAGAAGATAATCAATATACTCAAGATAAAGACGATATAGCTTAAGATGGACCAGACAAGACCACCTAAAAGTTTTGCGATGATGATTTGGTGCTCAGAGACAGGCAAGGTCAGGGTCAAGTACCCTTGGCGGTCATAAACACTGCCCTTGAATCTTCGGATGATTAAAAAGATTGTTGCAATCCAAAGAGTGACGCTGAGTCCTCCAAAGACTAGTACTAAAAAGAAGATGAAATAAGCAGCATTGTTAGGATTGTAACTCTGGCTAAGGCTGCTAATAAAAGCTCCAATCAAAACTGAAATTGCAAGCACAGCACCGTAGAGTGCCAGATACCATTTATTGACATTTTTAAATTCATAACGAACTAGATTCCAAAACATAATAATCTCCTTTGCTTAGGCTTTAAATTCCTGGCGGAAGAGCTGGTCAATTGATTCACCTGACTCGTAACGAATATCATCAACATTTCCTTGGCGGACGACTTTTCCGTCTTTGAGGAAGATAATCTCATCCAAGATTGGCTCAATATCTGAAATCAAGTGGGTTGAAATTAGCACCGTAGAAGTTGGGGAATAGTTGTTGATGATGGTATTGAGGATATAATCACGGGCAGCTGGATCCACGCCTCCGATTGGTTCGTCCAGAACGTAGAGGCGGGCTTCACGGCTCATAACCAAGATGAGTTGGACCTTTTCCTTGTTCCCTTTTGATAGTTTCTTGAGGCGACTGTTTTCATCAATACCGAGATCGGCTAAAAGGTGTTGGGCTCTTTCGAGATTGAAATCCTGGTAGAAGGTTTTAAAATAGGTTAGAGCATCCTTAACCTTCATCTCTTCATTGAGGTAGGTTGTATCTGGTAGGTAGGAGACGATCGCCTTGGTAGCAGGACTTGGATCCTGTCCGTTAATGAGGACACGTCCTTTATTTGGTTGAAGGAGACCATTGATCAGTTTGATCAAGGTTGTTTTTCCGGATCCGTTTGGTCCAAGGAGCCCGACAATCTTTCCGGCTGAGATCTCTAGTGAGATATTGTCAAGTGCCGCGGTTGCTCCATATGATTTTGTTACATTTTCAAGTGCTAGTAGTGTCATAGTCTTAAACTCCTTTAATATAGTCGCTTAATACATTTGGCAGTTCTTCTTTTTTGTAGCCAAATTGAAGCATGCAAGAGACGAATTGTTGCAGTTGCTCCTCAGAAAGTTGTTTGCGGGATTGAAGAATGAGGTCCAAATCCTCGGTGACAAAACGACCAGTTGTCCGCTTGCTGTATACAAATCCTTCACGTTCGAGGTCAGACAAGGCGCGCTGAATAGTATTAGGATTGACCCCAGCCTCGCTCGCCAAATCTCTCACGGTAGGGAGCTGTTGGTTGGGTTCCAGTTCATGGGAAACAATCTGTAATTTGATTTTTTCCATAATCTGCAAATAAATGGGTTTTGTATTATCAAATGACCAGGACATCATAGTCTCCTTTCTTTTTCTTTATTGTTCTAATTAAATAATACAATAAAACAAAAAACTTGTCAAGTAAAAATAAGAATTGTTTTGGGAATTGCTCAAAAAATGGTATAATGAAAAGAAAACGACAAGGAGGGAAATGCATGCGTTGTCCAAAATGTGGGGCTACCAAGTCTAGTGTTGTTGATAGTCGACAAGCCGAAGAAGGAAATACCATCCGTCGAAGACGTGAGTGCGACGAGTGTCAGCATCGTTTTACAACCTATGAACGAGTAGAAGAAAGAACGCTGGTTGTCGTCAAAAAAGACGGTACACGTGAGCAGTTTTCGAGAGATAAAATCTTTAATGGGATTATCCGCTCAGCCCAGAAGCGTCCTGTGTCAAGTGATGAAATCAACATGGTGGTCAATCGCATCGAGCAAAAACTCCGTAGTCGCAGTGAGAATGAGATCCAAAGTGAATATATTGGTTCTTTAGTCATGGAAGAATTGGCGGAGCTGGATGAGATTACCTATGTTCGTTTTGCCAGTGTTTATCGTAGCTTTAAGGATGTGAGTGAGTTGGAGAGTCTGCTCCAGCAAATCACCCAGTCCTCTAAGAAGAAAAAGGAAAAATAGATGAAACCAAATGACCGTTTTTCTTTTCTAAAGAATAATCGGGTGTCGCAAGATACCTCTTCTCTGGTGCAGTGCTACCTCCCGATTATCGGTCAGGAGGCGCTGAGCCTCTATCTATATGCCATTACCTTTTGGGATGGTGGACAAAAGGAACACCTCTTTTCCCACATCCTCAACCACTTAAACTTTGGCATGCCGACCTTGCTCCAATCCTTCAAAGTCTTATCTGCCTTAGATCTGTTGACCCTTTATCAAAGGGGAGAAACTTATGAATTACAGCTTCATTCTCCCCTCTCCAGTCAAGAATTTCTAAGCCATTCTGTCTATAGCAGATTATTAGAGAAAAAGATTGGGGATACAGCTGTTTCTGCTATGAAGCAGGCTCCAAGTGAGGGAGAAGCACTCTCGGTTTCTTTGAGTCAAGTCTTTCCAACCCTGACTGAAGAAGTGACACCAATCGAGTCAAAAATCAAGATGAAAAATGATTTTGATTTAGAGCATTTTCAGCGGCTGATGGCTCGGGATGGTTTGCGTTTTGAAAACGAGCAGGCAGATGTTTTGGAATTGTTTGCCATTGCAGATGAAAAAAAATGGACCTGGTTTGAAACCTATCAATTAGCTAAGGCGACAGCGGTGGCTCAGGTTATTTCAGTCAAACGCATGCGTGAAAAGATTGCGCAAAAGCAGGTTTCTTCTGACTTTAGCCCCAAAGAAATGACCATTATCAGGGAAGCCAAAAATAAAACTCCCCTACAATTTTTAGCGGAAATCAAGCAAACGCGTAAGGGGAACATCACCCAGAGCGAACGAGAACTCCTTCACCAGATGGCGTCTTTAGGTTTGTTGGATGAAGTCATCAATATCGTCTTGCTTCTAACCTTTAACAAGGTTGATTCGGCTAATGTCAATGAAAAATATGCCATGAAGGTCGCCAATGACTATGCTTATCAAAAAATTCGGACAGCAGAAGAGGCTGTGCTTCGGATTCGAGAGCGTCAGCAAAAAGGCCAGGAAGACCAGAAATCGAAAACTAGCTCGACTAAGACAAATGTTCCCAAGTGGAGTAATCCAGAATATAAAAATCAAACCAGTGAGGAAACTCGTCTGGAACTAGAACGCAAAAAACAAGAAATGTTAGCCCGATTAGAAGAAGGAGGAGACTAGATGGAAAGTGTTGGCGACGTTATCAAGCGTCAGACAAGTCGTTTTCAGTATCAGGACCTAGTCCAGCAGATTATGAAAGACCCAGATGTAGCGGCTTTTATCCAGAAAGAATCCCTCAGTCCAGAGGAGTTGAATCGTAGCATCTCCAAGTTCAACCAATATATCACAGAGCGGGACAAGTTTCTTCGTGGGGATGCGGACTATATAGCGCGTGGCTACAAGCCCATCTTGGTTATGAATCACGGATATGCGGATGTGTCTTATGAAGAAACACCAGAACTAATCGCGGCTGAAAAAGAGGCGGCAATCAAGAATCGTCTCAAGTTGATTAATCTACCAGCAAGTCTCAAGAAAGCGAAGTTGGCTCAGATTGACCTGGATGATCTAGGACGCTTGCCGATTTTTGAGAGACTCTATGCCTTTGTTGACCTTTACCCAAGCATTCGAAAAGGCCTCTATCTTTATGGAGATTTTGGTGTCGGAAAGAGTTTCATGATGGCAGCCCTAGCCCACGACCTATCTGAAAAACGTGGGGCATCAACGACCATTCTCCACTATCCAAGTTTTGTCATTGATGTGAAAAATGCTATCGGTGAAGGCTCTGTGAAGGCCTTGGTGGATGAGATCAAGTTAGCAGAGGTCTTGATTTTGGATGATATTGGTGCAGAGCAGTCGACTCCTTGGGTACGTGATGAGATTCTCCAAGTTATTCTCCAGTACCGCATGCAGGAAGATTTACCGACCTTCTTTACTTCCAACTTTAATTTCCAAGATTTGGAAAAACATTTTGCCAAAGGAAAGAATGGAAACGATGAGACTTGGGAAGCTAGACGGGTCATGGAACGAATCCGTTATTTAGCAGAGGAAACGAGACTAGAAGGAGAAAATCGCCGATGACAGAAACCATTAAACTGATGAAAGCCCATACTTCAGTTCGTCGTTTTAAGGAGCAAGAGATTCCTCAAGCAGACTTGGACGAGATTTTGACTGCTGGACAAATGGCGTCATCTTGGAAAAATTTCCAATCCTACTCTGTGATTCTTGTGCGCAGTCAAGAGAAGAAAGATGCCTTATACGAACTGGTTCCTCAGGAAGCCATTCGCCAGTCAGCAGCCTTTTTGCTTTTTGTCGGTGACTTGAACCGAGCTGAAAAGGGAGCAAGTCTTCATACGGACACTTTCCAACCTCAAGGTGTTGAAGGTCTCCTTATCACGTCTGTGGACGCTGCGCTTGCTGGTCAAAATACCTTGCTTGCAGCAGAGAGTCTGGGATATGGTGGTGTTATCATCGGCTTAGTCCGTTACAAGTCGGAAGAAGTGGCAGCGCTTTTTAACTTGCCTGACTATACCTACCCTGTTTTTGGGATTGCCCTTGGCGTGCCAGATCAACAACATGATGTCAAACCAAGATTGCCTTTGAGCCAAGTGGTATTTGAAGAAGAGTACCAAGAACAGCCAGTTGAAGCGATTTTGGACTATGACCAAGTACAGGCAGACTATGCTGGTGCGCGTGCGACGACCTCTTGGAGTCAGCGTTTAGCAGAGCAGTTTGGTCAAGCCGAACCTAGTTCAACTCGGAAGAATCTAGAACAGAAAAAGTTAAAGTTATTGTAGAAAGTGAGAAAACATGGCCTTACCAACTATTGCCATTGTGGGACGTCCCAATGTTGGGAAATCAACCCTATTTAATCGGATCGCTGGTGAGCGGATCTCTATTGTAGAAGATGTCGAGGGTGTGACACGTGACCGTATCTATGCAACGGGTGAGTGGCTCAATCGTTCCTTTAGTATGATTGATACAGGAGGAATCGATGATGTCGATGCTCCCTTCATGGAGCAAATCAAGCACCAGGCAGAAATTGCCATGGAAGAAGCCGATGTTATCGTTTTTGTGGTGTCTGGGAAAGAAGGAATCACAGATGCAGATGAGTACGTGGCTCGCAAACTCTATAAAACCCATAAACCTGTTATCCTTGCTGTTAACAAGGTTGACAATCCTGAAATGCGAAATGATATCTTTGATTTCTATGCACTAGGCTTGGGCGAACCGTTGCCAATTTCGTCTGTCCACGGTATCGGGACAGGGGATGTGCTGGATGCCATCGTGGAAAATCTTCCACACGAAGTCGAAGAAGAAAATCCAGACGTGATCAAATTTAGCTTGATTGGCCGTCCTAACGTTGGAAAATCAAGTTTGATCAACGCTATTTTGGGAGAAGACCGTGTGATTGCTAGTCCCGTTGCTGGTACAACTCGTGATGCCATTGATACCCATTTTACAGATGCGGATGGCCAAGAGTTTACCATGATTGACACAGCTGGTATGCGGAAGTCTGGTAAAGTCTACGAAAATACGGAGAAATATTCTGTCATGCGTGCCATGCGTGCTATTGACCGTTCTGACGTGGTCTTGATGGTCCTCAATGCGGAAGAAGGAATCCGTGAGTACGACAAGCGTATCGCAGGTTTTGCTCACGAAGCCGGTAAAGGGATGATCATCGTGGTCAACAAGTGGGATACACTAGAAAAAGACAACCATACCATGAAAAACTGGGAAGAAGATATCCGTGAGCAGTTCCAATACCTGCCTTACGCACCGATTGTCTTTGTTTCAGCTCTTACCAAGCAACGACTCCACAAACTACCTGAGATGATCAAGCAAATCAGTGAAAGCCAAAACACGCGTATCCCATCAGCTGTCTTGAACGATGTTATCATGGATGCCATTGCTATCAATCCAACACCGACAGACAAAGGAAAACGCCTTAAGATCTTCTACGCGACTCAAGTGGCAACCAAGCCACCAACCTTTGTCATCTTTGTCAACGAAGAAGAACTCATGCACTTCTCTTACCTGCGTTTCTTGGAAAATCAAATCCGCAAGGCCTTTGTCTTTGAAGGAACACCGATTCATTTGATTGCGAGAAAGCGGAAATAAACGACTCTTTGTCAACCGTAGTGGGTTGAAGTC